>JBAZNO010000024.1:0-8495 GCA_041649195.1 Minisyncoccota bacterium
AATTTAGTGGGAATAAAAGCCGAGACTAACGTCGAAAAATGGAGGGTCGATGAAATATCAATATGCTCCTCGGGCTTGGTTTGGGCCAAAACTCGTGCGGCCCAAGCCGGGTGATAGATATAATGGCTGTCGAAGTTTGTTAGCGCTGTTTTATCGTCAAGACGAACATTACGTTTCCTCCACAAAATGGAGAAACGCTTATCGCTCTCGGACATTCGACGGAATGACAAAAAATCCAAGAGAAACAAATATTTTAGATATAATTTTTTGAACATGATTCAACGCTGAATAATAATAACGTCGTTTTTTATTTTGAATTCGTATTTTCCTCGGGAGGCAATAAAATCCGCCAGCTCTCTCAAACTTGGGTAATCATTTTGGCCGATAAATAAACGAGCATCATCAATCAAGATTACCTGATTAATAGCTGGGTTATTCAGGATCGCCCCCAGTTCTTTGATGATTGGAGTGTTTACGCCGGCCTTGGCCGTAACTCCTCCGGAATAATGCCCATCAAGCCAAAAAATAGTTGGCTTATTAAGCTTGGGTAAAATTGAGGGTAAGACCTCCCCACTATCGCCTTGAAATAAGTTAATATGTGGATCTTGCTCAAATCGCTTTTGGGCTTGCCGAAATAATTCAGGGCTCAATTCGATCGAAAAGATTTGCTGAAAATCATTTTTAAGGCGATCGATCGTGTCTCCCAAACAGGTCCCAGTTTCAACTAAAATCTGGCAATGGTAACGGCGGGCACATTTTTTGATTAATTTTTGTTTAACGATTTGAGGCGGCGGCAAGGGCCGACCTTTTAATTGCCACTTGACCCAAACGGCCACTTCCTTGATTCTTTTTTTAAGCCGAGAGAAGTTCATTTTTAGTTGATGACCTTTTTAGTTATTTTTTGGTAAAGTAATTTCAAATCGCGCAAATCGTCGGTCTCAAAAAAGCCATAAATAAAGTATAGCGCAATAAAGAGAACAACGGCGAGCGGTCCGCCAATGGCCAAGGTTGGGAAGCTGTTGATTTGCGGGCTGATCAAATAATAGACAAGAATCGCGAGCGAAAGAGAGGTTATAATTAATTTTGAAAAATAAAAGAAATAAAAAGACAAACGATTTTTCAGTTCGAGATAACGGATCTCAATTTGATAGAACATATAAATAATAGGTAGGGTCGAGATTAAATAAGCCCAGGCTGCACCGTTAATGCCAAAGCGGGGCATGAGGAGCAAGAGGCAAAGAGCGTTGAGCCCGGCCATAAAGAAGGACATTGAGGTTAAAAAACGAAAGCGGCTGAAAGCAAGCAAAAAATTTATCAATGGTCCGTAAAGGGCCAAGAGCATATTGGTTAAGGCTAAGACGATAAGAACTTGGGTTGAGTTAATTGCAAAATCAGCACTAAGCCAATAAAGAAGAATTTTTTTAGCCAAGAGAATAATTGAAACGGTAATGGCACAAGCAATAACAATCAGGAGGCGGAATGATCGTATATAGAGCCGTTTAATTTTTTCTTTGTCGCCTAGACTTTGGAGACTAACTGTGGCTGGGAAAATTACTCCCGATAAACTGCCCACGACCCCGGGGATGCGCATGGTTATCCCGCCGGGCAAACTATAATAAGTTAATTGACTTGGACCGAGAAAGATTGGGATAATCAAACGGTCTAGATAGGCGAGCGAAGTTCCGGCAATATTGCTGAAAAAAGTCGCCAGGCCAAATTTATAATTTTTTATGGCTTCTTCTAACGACCAGGCATAGCGTAATTTGGCTTCGGGCAGAATCTTTCGGCTGGCTCGGCTAAATAACCATAAAGCGATAAAAGCAAATACTAATTGGCTGACCATAATGGCCGTTAATTTGAAGCCAATCAAAACTAAGCCCAAGCTGGCGAGGGAGCTTGCCGTCGAGATGGACATTCCGATTTTGTTAATTAGATCAAAGCGCTGAAGGGCGTTGAGAATTAAATTAAAAATAGAAGTGATTGAAGTAAAGAAAAAAGTTAAACCGGCCAAAACAAAAACCAGGGAATAAGTGCCGACGGCCTGACCGGGCATAAAGTGGGGGAGTAATAATCCGACAACAGAGCAAACGACTAAACCAATGAATCCAATCACTAGCAATGCCGTATTCATGGAATAAACCAAATTCTTCAGTCTCGCTATTTGTTTGGTCGAAAAATATTCGGCGACATGTTTAATTGTCGCGGTACCCGTGCCAAGATTAAGAATATTGAGCAAACTAAGAATAGTATTAATAAAAATAAAAATACCATAGTCCTTAACTCCCAGCTTAAGAACCACAACTGGGGTAATGAGAATAGCGAAAATCGACGGCAAGAGATAGCCAATAAAATTGTAAACAGTATTTTTTAAAGCCGTTGAGGCGTTGGTTTCCATTTTAATCGCGAATTATTTCTCGCATAATTTTAATCCCAATTGAACCTTCAACCGGTTTTTGGGCCACGCAAATTAAATAACCACCGCCCCCCGCGCCCGAGAGCTTGTAGCCCAAAATATTACCAGGATTTTTTCTAAGCGCTTTTTTAATAAATTCTTCGATCTCTCTGCTTGTCATCAAGGGGAACATGGCCACTTGCGCTCGAAAACTTTCGGTTACTCCGCTTGCCAACATTTTTAAATTTTTGTTTTTGATTGCCTGCCAAACCTTGGTGGTGGCTAGACTTAAATTTTTTGCCTTCCTTTTTGTTATTTGGGTTTTTTCTAAAACTCGAAAATCGCCGTGACGAGGATCTAGCGGGAGGAGGAAAAGGTGATTCTCTAAGAATTTTATACTAGTTTCTTGGTGGAGGCTTTCGATTTTCTCTGGCCAATACTTTCCTTCATACCAGGAATTAGTAATTCCTGGGACAACAATCCCAATCGAATCTTGCGATCCGGCGACCTCGATGGTTCCCGGGGGATTCTCGTGGGCAAAAAGTATCTTTGCTAATTTAATCGGGTCGCCCTTATTGATGTGATTGCCCCAAAGGTCGATGGCCTTTTTTCGAGTGCTGGTAGCCATCCCGCTGCGCAGATTGAAATCAACCGTTTTGTTAATATTTAGCGGTTTACCCCTTAAGTCGAGGGGAACTCCAAAGATCGGGAAGGTGATAACTGCGCCGGGATAATGCTTGGAGACGAAAGGCTGGTCGAGCCAACCGCCCGCGAGGTCAATTCGATTAGGAATGGCCACCAGTTTCTTTAGTTTAGTGGTTGAACGGGCCTCTAACCCTTGGGCGGGCTGGCGGCTTAAGACAATATATTTTACCCCGGATTTTTCAACTAAGCGCCGTTTGGGGAGTGAGTCGCCGTCAGCATTAACGACAAAATAATCAGGCTTGATCTTTTTTAAGGTCTTTTTAAAATCCAAAATACCCATTTCGGTTGAAACAAAAGCCTCCTTAACATAACGAATGGCTTTAACCATAAATAAGCGCTCCTGCTCGCTGTTAAGTGGATGGCGGTCCTTCAATTTAAGAACATTCTTATCTGAGCCGATGGATACATAAAGCTCGCCGAAGTAAGAAGCTTCTTTAAAAAATTGAATATGCCCGCTATGAAGCAGGTCAAAACAGCCACTGACTAAGACTTTTTTCATAGGCTAATTTCCCCGATGTTAGCACATTTCGGCCCCTTTTCCTAGCCTGTCAGAAAATTTGTGCTATATTTATAAGCATATGACTATTAATAAATGGCTTCGTTATTTTATTTACGCCGGCATTTTTATTGTGCCGTTTATTCCGCTTTATGTCTCGACCTCGATGTTCTTTCCCTTTATTACGGGTAAGAATTTTTCGTTTCGGATTATTATCGAAATTATCTTGGCTCTCTGGGCCATTTTGGCTCTACGCGATAAAACGGCCCGGCCAAAATATTCTTGGCTTTTATATTCAGTTATTGCCTTGGTGGCCATCGACGGGCTAGCTACTTTATTTGGGGTTTATCCTTATCGCAGTTTTTGGTCAAATTATGAACGGATGGATGGCTATATCAACCTGCTACATTTGGGGGCTTATTTTTTGGTCTTGATCTCGGTATTTAAAGAGCGAACGAAATGGTTTTGGCTGGCCAACGTAACGCTGGCCGCCAATGTTTACATTGCGATCTATGGTTTTGCTCAATTGGGAGGGTTGGCGCAAATTCACCAGAGCGGCACTCGTCTCGACGCCTCACTTGGCAACTCGGCTTACCTCGCGGTTTATGTTCTCTTTCATATCTTTATTGCCGGCTATCTTTTATTGTCCCAATGGAGTAAAAATAAAATCTTGTCGGCTTGGTATCTGATAATGATCTTGGCCGACGCTATTATATTGTATTTTACCGCTACTCGTGGAGCGATTTTGGGTTTAATTGGTGGCGTTTTTGTTGCTTGTTTTCTATACGTCATAGTTCTTCTTATCAGGATGATCTTTAAGGGAGTAATCCTTTCTAAAAGAGAGAAATTCGTAATGAAAATAAGTTTAACTGTATCCGTCATTTTGATTGTTTTAGTTGCAGGTTTTCAATTTATTAAAAGTGCCGAGTTTATAAAAAACAGTCAGGTTTTGTCTCGCTTTTCTTCAATCTCTTTGTCTGACGGTACCGTTCAGTCTCGTTTCCTAATTTGGAATATGAGTTGGCAAGGCTTTCAGGAACATCCTGTTCTCGGTTGGGGACCAGAAAATTATTCTCTAGTCTTCAGTAAATACTACGATCCTAAAATGTGGCCAAGTGAACCGTGGTTTGACCGTTCGCATAATATTTTCTTTGATTGGCTAATTAGCGCCGGTTTGCTCGGGCTACTTGCTTACTTAGCAATCTACGTTTCGTTTTTATATTATCTCTGGTTTGGTCGGCGAGGAAAAACTGATTCGGTAATTGATAGTGTGGTTGGTAAAAGTTTGCTGACTGGGCTTTTGGCCGCCTACTTCTTTCACAATATTTTTGTCTTTGATAACTTGGTTAGTTATATTCTCTTTTTCTCCCTGATTGCCTTTGTTCATTTTGAAATGACCAAAGAAGAAAAAGGAGAAGAACTGAAAGTAAAATATAATTATCAAGCTGATAAAAATTCCAACCGCTCGGAGGAGGATAATTTAACGAGCTCGGTTGGGTCAGTCGTCATCCTGGTTGTCTTGTGTGTAGTTGTTTATGTTGCCAATGTTAAACCAATTAATGCCTCGCTTAATTTGATCCAAGCGATTCAGACGAGAACATCTCCCGAACAAAGCCTGGCCAATTTTCAGAAAATTTTTCAATTAAAAACTTTTGGTTCAGGCGAGGCGCTCGAACAATTTGTTGATCGAACCGTAAATGTTCTAAACAATCCGCAGGCCCCTGATAAGTTAAAGGGTCAATATGTTAGCTTGACGATTGAACAAATAAAAAATCGCATTGCCTCTTTTGGCCAAGACACACGTTCTTATTTGTATTTCGGCTCGTTTTTGTCAATGATCGGGGATCAAAAGCAAGCTTTGGCCTATTTGCAAAAAGCGCAACAATTGTCACCTAAAAAACAGCAAGTTCTCTTTCAGCTTGTTTCGGTCTACGTTCGTGAGGGAGATGCAACCAACGCGGTTAAGACTGCAAAATTTGCTTACGAACTCGATCCAAGCTACCCCGAGGCGCGAAAGATTTATGCGCTGGTTTGTTTAATGACAAATCAAATTGATTTAGCCAAAGAATTGTTGGCGCCGATTAAGCAAACCTCAGATTATTTTGCCGATGATCGTTTTCTCCAAGCTTTTGAGAAACTTGGTGAACAAAAAGAAGTTCAAGATATAAAAAATTTACGCGCGGCCGCGAGTAAAAAATAATTTTTTATTTTTTTTGAAAGTTATCCACAACTTTTTGTAAAAAAGTATTGTCGATAATTTGTTTTTGGAGGATAATTGTAAGTAAGAGTAACAACGTTGATTAAAGGTCGAATGTTGTTTATCCTCTTTAGTAAGTTAAAATATAAAAAAGTAAAAACTATGGCAGCGAAGAAAAAGGCTAAGAAAGCCGCTAAGAAAGCTAAGTCAAAGAAAAAGAAATAATTTCTTTTTTCTCTAAGTACACCAAGAAAACCCGGCCGGTCACAACCGACGGGGTTTTCTTCTGGCTGTTGATTTGTGCTAAAATATTGGAAGTTCCTAAAATGAAAATCAATATCTATATAGACGGCAACAATTTGTATCGCGGAGCCAAAGAGCTTAGTTACGAAATTAACTACAAAAAGTTTTGCGGTTGGCTTCGACAAAAATATAATGCAAGCAGTATCTATTTGTTTATCGGCTTGGTCCCAGCCAGAACCAACTTTTACGAATATCTTCAAGAATGTGGTTTTATTTTAGTCTTTAAACAAACGGTTTCGGTTGGAGGGTTAATAAAAGGTAATTGCGATGCTGAACTAGTTTTAAAAACGGTCTCTGATTTTTATACCAAAGCATTCGATAAATGTATCCTTATCTCCGGTGACGGAGATTTTGGTTGCCTGGTAGAGTTTTTAAACAACAATTCGGTTCTTGGCCAAGTTATTTCTCCTGACAAAGATAGATGTTCTATTTTGCTAAGAAACAAAAATATTGAGATCACTTTCTTAAACGATCAATACCATAAATTCTCGAGAAAACCGATATGAGCCCAAGTCCAAAAGAAAAGGCCCCCAATGCAGACGGATCTGCATAAGGGTCCTTTTCATAATGATATCAATATTATATGCCTAAAGGCTGAATTGTCAAATTTTCGGCGAACTTGTTTTTTGGCCTAGACAGGGTATGATTTAATCATTATTAAAACAAGTAATAAGTAATAAGTAGTAAGTATTCAGTAATAAGCAAGGACCAATTTTAAGGGTTTTTTCTTACTACTTAGTACTTATTACTTACCACTAATCAATATGTCCAAAACCTATAAATGGCTCATTGTGATTATTGTCATCATTATCATTATTGCCGGGATTTGGTATCTTGGCGCAAAGCCGGCGACACCAGCGGTGACTGGGCCAATCAAGATCGGAGCCATTTTGCCACTAACGGGGGGAGGCAGTTTTTTTGGTGTTGAACAAAAGCAGGGGATGGATCTTGCCAATCAAGAAAGTAAAATAAAAATCAGCTACGAAGATTCTGAGACGGACGCGACCAAAGGCACTTCTGCTTTTATGAAATTATTAAGTACCGATCGGCCAGATGTTGCAGTCGTTTCTTTTAGTTCGGTGGCGAGCGCGATTATGCCACTTGCTGTCCAGGAAAAAATGCCAACACTCCAAACCGTTGTTTCAGCTCCGAACATTGCAGCTAAGACAAATTACTCTTTGCGCTACTTTACTTCAGCGCCACAAGAGGCGCCAATTGCCGCCAACTTGATTGTTAGTAATCTGAAAGATAAAAAAGTGGCGGTGCTTTATGAAAACAGCGAGTACGGCAAATCTTATTTCTCCAGTTTGAAAACGAGTCTCGAAGCGCTTGGTGCTAAAGTTGTCGCCTCAGAAAACTTTTTGAACACAGATAAAGATTTTCGCACGCAAATTACGAAATTGAAAGCGAGCAATCCTGAAGCTCTATATATAGTAGCGATGGATAAGAGCCTGGCCCTCATCTTCCCCGAGCTTAAAGAAGCGGGGGTTAAGGCCCATCTTGTTACCAATTGGGTCTTAGCTAATCCGTCGGTGATTGAAAAAGTCGGCCAATCGGCTAACGGTGCCTATCTGACTTCACCCTCCTATTATCTCGACCAACCTTCGGAGCTGACCGCCAATTTTAAGAGTCAATATAAGAGTGTTTATGGCCAAGATCCGTCGGCTTATGCCGCTATTGGCTACGATACGGTTCGACTTCTCGCTAAATTACCCGCCGGCATTCCGGCCGACCAATTTAAGGCCGAGTTCATTAAAATTGGCAGTATGCCTGGCGCGATGGGCGATCTCAAGATTGACCAAAACGGCGAGATTACCTTTGCCCTTTACCCTGTCCAAATTATCAACCAAAAACTTGTGCCCTTAACAAAATAACTAAAAACTATGTCTACCACCATCAAATCCATCATCGCCATCGTCGTTATTGCCCTCATTATTATCGGCTTTTGGTATTATGGCGCGAAGCCGGCTACGCCAAATGTGACTGGGCCGATTAAGATTGGAGCCATTTTGTCGTTGACGGGGGATGCGGCGGCGCAGGGTGATTACGCGCTCAAGGCAATAAAACTCGCCGAAGAGGAGATAAATAAAAATGGTGGTGTAAACGGCCGATCAGTCCAAGTGGTAATTGAAGATGATCAAACAACAGCTAAAGATGCCACCACTGCTTTCAGTAAATTAATTAATGTCGACAAGGTTGACGGAGTAATTGGTAGCTTATGGGATTTTACCACTCAACCGCTTATTCCGCTCGCGCTAACTTCAAGCACGACTTTAATTTCGCCCACCAATTTTCGGATCGCGGGCGGTTTTGACCTCAATAACCAGAGCTTTGTGATGCTCTCTAATTTGAGCGAGGTGATTGCCAAGCTCAAACAATATCTCGCCGATAACAAAATCAAA
>JBAZNO010000025.1:0-7948 GCA_041649195.1 Minisyncoccota bacterium
TAAAAAAATATAAGAATCTTATTGTGCTTCGATCTTTTTCTAAAATTGGTCTTTCGGGTTTAAAATTGGGGATCACTGTCTCTGCTGAAAAATTGGCCCAGAAGATTGGGGAGATGCGTGGTGATACCTATAACGTTAATAAGGTTTCAATGCTAGTTGTTGAGCAGGTGCTAGCCCATTCTTGGCAAATTACCCAATACGTCGAAGACATTGAACAAGCTAAGAAAAAACTCATCAATTTTCTCGAGAGTCGCCAGGTCGTAATTTTACCTAGTCGGACCAATTTTATTACTGCCAAATTTTATCGTCCTCAAGAATTGGTTGAGGCTTTGGCCAAGCGAAATATTTTGGTCAAAGATCTGTCTCATTACCCAGACATCAGTCGCTGGCTTAAGGGTTATTTGCGAATCACTGTCCCCCAGTCTAAAGACCTCCCTTATTTTTTGAAGGTTCTAGGAGAGATAATGGATAAATTTAAGAAAGCTTAACAAAAAATCTCTTGCCTTTTTGCACCACGTCGCCCGGTTTTAATTCGAGTTTGGGGTCGGTCACTGTTTCTTCATTTACTTTGACGCCATTTTGCTCAATCGCGCGCTTAGCTTCGGATTTGCTTTCGGCCAAACCGGATTCAACGAGAACAGTTATCAGATCATAAGCGCTGGGTTTAAATTCGGTGATCTCCTCGGGGGTCTCTTTTTGACTGAAGGTTTTTTGCCAGTTGGCTTGGGCGGTCTCAGCGATTTGGTCATCGTAATACATGGCGACAATGGCTTTGGCCAACTCCAATTTAAGATCGCGCGGATTTTCGCCCTGTTCAAGTCGTTTCTTTTTAGCCTCAATTTCCCCCATGGTCAAACGAGTACAATCGATAAAAACTTGGATCATCCCTTCGTCGGCAATGGCCATCACCTTGCCAAACATATTGTCGGGCGAATCTTTGAGGCTAACGCCGGTGCCCAAACTCTTGCTCATTAATTTTTCGCCGGTGACGGGGTTGGTGAGCAAGGTGGTCGTCATCACCAGTTTTTCTTTATCCAAATAACGTTTCTCTAAAATACGGCCAGCCAGCATGTTGAAAGTTTGGTCAGTCCCACCAATTTCGAGATCGACATCAAGAGCGACCGAATCGTACCCCTGCATCAGGGGGTAAAAGAATTCTTGTACATAGAGCGGTTTATTTTCTTTTAGGCGCTTGGCAAACATGTCACGCTCAAGCATTTGCTGAACGGTAAAGTTGGAGGCAAGATCAATTAATTTGGCAAAATCTAATTTGCCCAGCCACTCGCTATTAAAGCGAAATTCAATCGGATTATCTTTATCCTCAAAATTTAAAATTTTACCGATCTGATCTTTAAACGATTCTAAATTGCGATTAACATCCTCGCGGCTTAATTGAACCCGGGCCGAAGTCTTGTCGCTTGGGTCGCCAATCATGGCGGTGAAGTCGCCAACGAGCACGATGATCTTGTGTCCGAGCTGATGTAGCCGCTCTAAAATTAAATAATTGGTGGAGTGGCCAATGTGCACATAATCAGCCGTTGGGTCAATGCCCATATAAATTTTTAATTGCCGGCCAGACGAAAGCAATTCGCGTAGAGCTTCTTTGGTGGGATAAACCTTATCGATTGAACGAGACAAAATCTCATCAATCTTTTTCGGGTCGGTGTTGATTGCCATATAGTATAAATATTAACAGATTCTCCGTAAACAACAAACCCGCTCCGCGACGACAACGGGAGTGTTGCCTGTCGGAGCGGGGCTCAAACAGAAATGAGTTCGTTTTGACTGAAGGACGCAATTGCGCCGGCCGTCGATCCGGCTAGCATCTCAAGTTTAACTGCCCCATTGACGAGGATTGCCTCGTCGGCTTCTTCCTTAAGTCCCGAGAAAGCCAGGATGAAGTTGGGCGTTCTGATCGCTCCACCATACCGCTCTTTCTCGATGTCCCGACTTTGCCAACTGCTCAGGTGTTCGGGGTGCGAGATAAGGCGCCGAGCTTTCTCTAGGCAGAGATCAAAATACTTTTGCTCCTTGCCCTGGGTGGGGATCCCGATTCTGACGATTGCCAGCGGGACGATTTCTTCTTGTGGCTTGTTGAAGTTATGAAAAACGCAGAGATACCCGCCATTTCGTTGATCGTCGAAAGGTAGGCGCTCGTTACATTTTCCTATTTCCCCGCTAAGCAGAGTAATAAGGTCCGAAATTAGTCTTATCAAGTTGATATCCTCCTTGTCGCGGAACTTTCTAACTAAATTACTAACACTTTATTTAAAAAATGTAAATAACCCCTAAAACGAGGTTTTTCAAGGGGAAAATGGGGGGGCTTGACAAGAATATCTATATATGCTAAACTGGAGGTAGATTGAAAGGAGGGATGGGCAATGCCATTCTATTGAGAACCTCTAGGTTAAATTGGCTGTATCTCAGGGAATGCCATGGGGAAATACCCCTAAAAAAACACACTGGACGCCTGGGGAAGCAGAGCCCCAAATTCCGCTTGACATAGCAATGTCGGGCGGTTTTTTTATTTGTTTAATTTTGGCCAATCGCTTCGCTGATATTTGAATAACCGTCTTGGGCAAGGAGCTCCACGAGACCTTGATTGATTTGGCTGATGAGTTGTGGCCCTTCGAAGATCATGCCGGTAATAAGTTGAATGAGCGAAGCGCCGGCTTTGATTTTGGCATAGGCGTCTTCGGCCGAGAAGACTCCCCCGCAACCCATGATGATCATTTTTTCGTTGGCCGACAGATTTTTAATTTTTTGATAAACATATTTGATTTGCTCGTTGGCTAATTCCTCGACAATTTTGCCGGATAACCCGCCAACGTCGGTTGGGAGTTGCTCTTTAATTTTATTTTGAAATTCAGGGAGCGAGCGGTCTTTGCTTAGGTTGGTGCAAATAAAACCACTGACCTTATACTTTTTAGCTAACTCAATAATCTGATCGGTTTGCTCGTGATTTAAGTCCGGGGGCATTTTTAAGAAAACAGGTTTAGAGAAACCCGAGGACGGTCCTCGTAAGGCGAGCAATAAATGGTCTAATTTGATTGGATCAACAAACGGCTCACCGCCGAAGGCGTTAGGGCAACTAATATTGATGGTGTAATAATCACCAATCCTTGCTTCGACAAATTTTTGATAGGTAAAAAGATAATCGGCGATGCCATCTTCAGTGGTGACGGTTTTGTCGTCGTTGGTTTTGGCGATACTAATTCCGATTGGCAGCTCCGGAAGTCGGACTTGGCTACGCGAAGTACGACTTCCTGCGCTGGCTTCTTCATTCGTATTATTCGCATGCATTCGTAGATTGGCATTGCGTCGGAGCCGTTCTACAATTTCTACGGCTCCGCTATTTTTTAGCCCATAATAAACAATTAAGCTCCGCGACTTTGGCAGACGCCAAAGTCGCGGCTTAGCGTTACCCGCGCAAGCTCGTCCCGTCACTGACCCCACCTCCGTAAACCCGAAACCAACGGCCGGCATAATGTCGATCATCTCCGCATTTTTATCAAAACCGGCGGCGAGCCCAATCGGGTTTTTAAATTTCATTCCGAGAATTTCTTGCTCCAAAATCGGGTTCTCATAATAAAACCAAGTCTTGGTGGCCCAACGGGTGGCTTCAAATCGGCCCAAAAAATTACCAATCTTTACAAAAAAATTGTGCATCAATTCGGGATCAAAGCGAAACAAGATCGGTTTCAAAACCCACCGATATTTCCATGAGATAATTTTATTTCGCGCCCTAACCCAAGATTCCATATTGTTATTAAAATAGCATTTATCTCGCTGTATCACCAGTTATTTTAACCCTCTGTGTCTCCCCCGTTTTTTCATTTAAAATTGTCACGATACTTCCTAAGATTACCTGCTCGGCCATATCTGGCGCTGGTTGGATAATTTGGGCGCTATTTCGCACCTCCATTAACTTCTGTAATTCACGCGCGGTAATTTCAAAATTCATGCGGGCCACATCATAAGTGGCATTATCATGCCAAGTCTCCGAACTTTGATCGGTTGCTTCACCAAGCGCTTGCCCACACTCAATAACCTTTGCCTCCAACTCGGCAATTTTCTCCAGCAACACGGCAAAATCCTCAGGCAAAAATTTTGGGGCCCTCGTGGTCATAGATATATAGTGATTTTAATATAACACTAGATCCCCTCTTCGCGCAAGTCTTCAATCGCTTTCTTGGCGGAACGGGAGAGTTTGGCGGGGGTGGAGAAAATGACGCGAACGAGAAGGTCTCCTCTCCTATTTGATTCACGAACGGGCACCCCCTTGCCTTTAACACGCAAAATTTCGCCGTAGGCGAGGCCAGCAGGGATTTTGAGGGTAAGTGGGCCATCGAGCGTCTCGAGCGTATATTCGGCCCCGAGGATGGCGTCGGTGAGTTTAATTTTAAGATCGGTAGCGAGGTCATAACCGAGGCGTTTATAACTCGAATTTTGCTCAACATGAATCTTCACATAGAGATCGCCATTTTGGCCCCCCGAAACAGCTTCGCCTTGGCCGGTCATCCGGATCATCTCGCCATTGTCGATACCAGATGGCACCGAGACCTTAATATTTTCTTGTTTATTTAACACGCCGGCGCCTTTGCAAACATGACATTTTTTATCAGGTACTTCACCGCGACCAAGACAATCTGAACATTCGCGGGTCGATTGAAAAACGCCAAAGATCGAGCGACGGGTTTCGTTAACCTTACCTTTGCCACCGCAGGTCGGGCATTTTTTCATTTGCGAGCCCGCTTCGGCACCACTGCCATGGCAACTCTCGCATTGACTAATTTTATTAATTAAAATATTTCGCTCGGTGCCAAAAATCGCTTCTTTAAAACTGATTTGAATATCAACGGAGATGTCTCGCCCGCGTTTTTGTTGTGCTCGGCCACCACCGCGCTGTCCACCAAACAAATCACCGAAAAGATCACCGAGATCAAACTCGAAGCCTTGTTTACCCTGAGCGAAGTCGAAGGGGCCACCATTTTGAAAGCCCGAAAAATCAAAGCCGCTAAAGCCATCGGCTTTACCCTGAGCGAAGTCGAAGGGCTGACCTGAGCCATACATGTCATATTGCGCGCGCTTATTATCGTCGGAGAGAATTTGATAGGCCTCGTTGATTTCCTTAAACTTGGCCTCATCACCGCCTTGCTTATCGGGGTGATATTTGTGGGCGAGTTTATGAAAGGCCTTCTTCACTTCCTCCTTCGAGGCCTTCTTCTCCACGCCTAGGGTTTTGTAATAGTCTTTGGACATAATTATGTTGATTATACTACGTTTTTAGAGAGGGGCAAGGTAAGGGTTGACAAAATAAACCTCTTATAGTATGCTGGTATATAGAAGTTAAACCCAAACTCACCTCTGGAGGAATGCTTTATGGATGAGAGAAAAATGGAACAGATGGCCCTTCTTTTTGACAAAATTGATGTTGCCATGAAATTTGATCCTGCTCAGTATGAAAATCTGAACAAGACGGTTTTTAGGCAAGTCGAGACCCGAGCTAAACTTCGTCAGACCGCCGAGGAAATGGTCAATAGTGCGAAAAAGGCTGGTGTCGACATCGATGTTGAGGATGTCATCGCATATTGCGAAGAATTATCCAAAACCTTCGGTTCAGCTATTAGCTAGTCGCCCGCCGTGTGTACAAGTCGGAAAATCCGCTTGCCGCCGGCGGGTTTTCCTATTCTAAAATTTTTAATGAGCCGGTTTCGAAGTCGGACTTAGTTGCACAAAGTCCGACTTCTAAACCTATCTGCGTTGGTCGGCGTTAATTTTGCGTAAATCTGTGTCTACTTTGTTTCTGCGTCGCGGACGTTGCCTTCGCCGGTGGAGGTGTCGGAGGGGTTGTCGCCCGCCGAGGCATCGGCCGAGGCGGGGTTAGTTCCAGCTTCGGGGTTAGCCTGTTGCGCCTTCATTAAGGCTTCACCGATTTTTTGCATCTCTTGCGAGAGGGCGGAGGTGGCAGTTTTGATCGCTTCGATATCTTCGCCGTCTTTTACGCTCTTGATTGCGGTGATTTTATCTTCAACTCCCCTTTTAATATCTTCAGGAATTTTACCTGCCCGGTCAGGGCCCTCGGCATCTTTCAAACTTTTTTCAGCCGTGTAAATCAATTGGTCAGCCATATTGCGGGTATCAATTACTTCGCGCTTTTTCTTATCTTCTTCGGCGTGCAATTCGGCATCTTTTTTCATTTTTTCAATATCTTCTTTGCTCAAACTGGTTTTGGCCTCAATGCGAATTGATTGCTCTTTATTGGTGGCCTTGTCTTTGGCTTTAACCGAGAGAATGCCGTTGGCATCAAGATCAAAGGTTACTTCCACTTGAGGGAGTCCACGAGGTGATGGCGGGATGCCGTCTAAAATAAATCGGCCAAGGGTTTTGTTGTCGGGTGCGAGTTCGCGTTCGCCTTGCACAATATGAATTTCGACCGAGGTTTGATTATCAGCCGCGGTTGAGAAGATTTGCGAACGCGAGGTTGGGATAGTGGTATTGCGCTCAATGATCTTGGTCGCTACCCCGCCCATCGTCTCAATGCCGAGCGAGAGCGGAGTGACATCGAGCAAGAGCACATCTTTAACATCACCAGCAAAAATTCCGCCTTGGATCGCCGCGCCAATGGCCACCACTTCGTCGGGGTTAATGGTATGATTAGGCTCTTTGCCAAACAAGTTTTTAACCGCTTCATGGATCGCCGGCATGCGGGTTTGACCACCCACCATAATGATTTCGTTAATTTCGCTCATTTTGAAACCGGAGGCCTCCATGGCGCGTTTGGTAATTTCGATTGAGCGGTCGATAAATTCGCGCGCGAGTTCTTCGAGCGTGGCGCGAGTCATGCTCATGTTGAGGTGCACTGGGCCGTTGGCATCGGAGGTAATAAACGGGATATTAATTTCGGTTTGGGTCATAGTCGAGAGCTCGTGCTTGGCCTTCTCAGCCGCCTCTTTCAATCGTTGTAAGGCCAGTTCATCATGGGTAATATCGAGGCCGGTTTGCTTTTTAAATTCGTCGCCAATCCACTTAATAATTTTTTGATCAATATCTTCACCGCCCATGTGCGAGTCGCCGTCGGTTGATTTAACCGAGATGCTTTGCTCTTCTTCGCCACCGATAATTTCGAGTACCGAGACGTCAAAAGTTCCGCCACCAAAGTCGTACACGACAATTTTCTCATCCTTCTTTTTATCAAGACCATAAGCGAGCGCGGCCGCGGTTGGCTCGTTGATAATGCGACGCACTTTAAAGCCGGCAATCTCACCCGCGTCTTTCGTTGCCTTGCGTTGTGAGTCGTCGAAGTAGGCCGGCACGGTAATCACTGCTTCGTCAATTTTCTCACCCAGCTTGGCTTCGGCATCATGCTTTAATTTTTGCAAAATTTGCGAGGAAATTTCTTCCGGGCGAAAGGGCTTATCATTCATCTTCACTTGCACTCCGCCATCAGTTGATTGATCGATCGTGAAAGACACGAGGCCCTTATCTTTTTGGATATTCGGGTCGCTAAATTTATGGCCCATCAAGCGCTTCACCCCCGAGATGGTATTTTTCGGGTTGGTGATCGCTTGGCGCTTGGCCAATTGCCCCACCAATCGCTCACCGGCTTTAGAAATTGCCACAATCGACGGCGTGGTGCGCACCCCTTCCACATTTTCCACGATCCTTGGTGAACCGCCCTCAATCACGGCCATCGCCGAGTTAGTTGTTCCTAGATCAATTCCTAAAATTTTTGCCATAATATTAATTTAAATTATAAATAATAATTTCTAAACTCTAAACAAATTCCAAATTCCTCAAATTTGAAATTTTTTGTTTATAATTTGTGATTTCATATTTGATATTTGTTTAGGATTTAGTGCTTGTAATTTCGAATTTATTTTGTGAAGTGCTTCACCTTGATGCTTGCTGGTCTCACAATCTTGCCATGCAATTTATAACCTTTTTT
>JBAZNO010000026.1:0-7551 GCA_041649195.1 Minisyncoccota bacterium
ATTTTAGTTTTTGATAATTTTGCTGGCCTCTTGCAGGGCACGACTGCTCTCGGTACTGATTTTGTGAGCTTGGTTTATCCGGCTCTTACGGCCAATAATATTCAAATTATTGGTTTATCAAGTAACGACGATTTTCATCACTCGCTTGAAACGAACGCGACACTAATGACGACTTTTGATCGAATCTTTATTCGGCCGTTGCCCGAAGAATCGATCATCCATAATTTGGAGCAAACCGTTTGGCAAGTCGAGAAAAAAAATCACCTATTTTTTACTTATCCCGCGTTATTAGAGATCGTTCGTGATGCCAATCGCTATTTTACCGAAAGTGATTCTGGTGACAAGGCGGTGGATCTTTTGGTGGAGCTTATCCCTTGGGCTAAAAGCCGTAACTATAAAATCATTGGCCAAACCGAGGTTGAAGAAATGGTTAAAACTAAAACCGGCATCCCGATTGGCGAGCTCCAACCGGCCGAACGAGAGAACCTGATGGCGCTCGAAAAAAATCTTCACGCGCGAGTTATTGGCCAAGACGAAGCAATTCTTCAAGTTAGCAATGCTTTGCGTCGGGCCCGGGCCGGCGTGCGCAATGCCGAGAAGCCAATTGGCTCCTTTCTCTTTCTTGGTCCGACTGGGGTGGGTAAAACCGAAACAAGTAAGGCCTTGGCCGAGGTGATGTTTGGCCAAGAATCCAAAATGATTCGTCTTGATATGTCAGAGTATCAAACGCCTGATGCCGTGGCCAAATTGATTGGCTCTTTTTCCACCGGTCAGCCGGGCATTTTGGCCGACCTGGTGCGCGAAAATCCTTACGGCGTGCTCTTGCTTGATGAGTTCGAAAAAACGAATCCCGATGTGCTCGATATTTTCTTGCAAGTTTTAGATGAAGGCTTTTTCTCTGATAAATCGGGCAAGCGGGTTAGTTTGCGCAATTTAATTATCATTGCCACGTCTAACGCCGGTGCTGATTTAATTTGGCAAATGGTTCGCGCGGGAACAAAACCCCAAGACAAAGTTGATGAACTTATTAATCATGTCGTTGAAAAAGGAACCTTCAAACCCGAATTACTTAACCGTTTTGACGCGGTAGTTGTCTTTCATCCGCTTCAGCCCGATGAGCTTAAACAAATTTCTCGTCTCATGCTCGGCAAATTAGCGAAACGACTGGCTACTCAAGGGGTAACGCTTGAGATTAATGATGTCACCGTGCAGGCGGTCGCCGAGTTGGGAGCCAATGAAGTTTTTGGCGCTCGACCAATGCAACGTTTTATTCAAGACAATATCGAGCAACAGGTGGCCGATGCCATTATTAAGGGAGTAATTAAAAGTGGTTCGATTGTTGAGTTTACTGTCGGGGCGGATAAGCGACCACAATTATCAGTGAAAAAACTATGAGATATTTTTTGATTGGCGGGGGACTCGTTGCCCTAATTATCTTAGGGATTATTTTTTTATTACCATCACGACCATTGGTTTATCGCGCCGACCTCGGTGGCTCTGAAGAAGATTTTGATGTCTCTTCCTATATTTTTCAAAAATCAGACAAAACCATCCCACTTTCGGCTGGGGCCTATTTGGTCACTGACCTCGAGACTAGTGAGAAGGTGGTAAGTAAAAACGAGAAAAAAGTTTTGCCGATTGCCTCGCTTACCAAATTAATGACGGCCCTGGTCGCTCAAGAACTTCTTACCCCTGACCAGGTCATTACGGTTTCTCGCTCGGCCTACAATACCTACGGTAATACTGGCCGCTTGCGGGTGGGCGAAAAAATTAGCGTTAAGGATATTTTTTACCCACTCCTCCTGTCGTCGAGTAATGATGCAGCCGAGGTGCTGGCTGAAGCGGCGGGACGAGAAAAATTTTTGGCGACCATGAATGCGCGAGCCAAACAGATTGGTTTAACTGATACTTTTTTTGCTGATCCCTCTGGCCTGTCGCCGGCCAACACCTCCACCGCGGCCGACCTCGTTAAATTGGCCAATTACCTCTATCGTTATCGCCCCGAAATTTTGGCTTTAACCAGAGAAAAGGAACATAAAATTGGTAAGAGAACTTGGACTAATCTCAATAATATTTCTTTAATGCCAAATTACCTTGGCGGCAAAAATGGTTATACCGAAGAGGCTAACCGTACACTCGTTTCGATTTTTCAAGTGCCGATTACCAGTTCATCCACGGCCAGTACCACGGTCGAAAAGAAAAGTCGCTTGTTGGCCCTGGTTCTTTTACAAAGTAATGATCGCAAGGGCGATACTCGCGGTTTAATCAATTATTTGACTCGCTATACCTCTTATTTGGGTGGTAAAAATGGTTTTGTGCCAATAATTTAATTATGATCAAACGGCTTGCCGTTTTTATAATTCTATTGCTCTTCGTTTTTCTCTTTGGTAATTATTTTATCCAACAGGTTAATTGGCAAAATCTGGCTACTTTTAATTATGTCTCTAATGTCTCGGCGATTCCCGTTTTTTTGCCCAAGCCTAAAGTAAATATTTTGGCCGTGGGCGACATGATGTTCGCTCGGGGCGTTTATCAGTCGATCAAAAGAAATGGCAATGGGGATTTTTCTTTTTCTTTTGCTAATATTCCCGAACTTAAAACTGATACCGATATTTTAATAGGTAATCTTGAGGGGCCAGTCACTGCGGGGGGCAAGGAGGCAGGCAATCTTTATTCTTTTCGGTTTAAACCTGAACTGATCCCTGTGCTTAAAAATGTCGGTTTTGATTTACTAACCGTTGCCAACAATCATGCTGGCGATTGGGGTTACCTAGGTTTTATTGATTCGCTAAAAAATCTTGAGGCTAATAATTTACCCTATGTCGGCGGTGGTTTTAATTATGCTTCGGCGACCGAGCCTGTCATTATTGAGAAAAATGGTCTCAAGACCGGTTTTCTTGGTTTTTCTGACGTCGGGCCGAGCGGTTTGGCTATTGCTCAAAAAAGAGGGGGAGTTTTAATGGTCAATGAGGATGATTTTTCTAACATTATTAAAAAGGCTGTCTCACCAGTCGACAATTTAATTGTCACCATTCATTTTGGTGAGGAATATCAGCCGACCCATAATGGCCGGCAACAAAGGTTGGCCCACGAGGCTATTGATGCGGGGGCGCGAGTGGTAATTGGCCATCATCCCCATGTTATCCAAGATGACGAAAAATATGGCAACGGCTATATTTTTTATAGTTTGGGTAATTTTATTTTTGATCAAAATTTTTCGCCCGAAACCATGCAGGGGCTTGCTTTAGGGCTCGAATTAAGTAAGGATGGGGTAATTAGGGTAGAAAAACGGCTAATCAAGATAAATAATCAATTTCAACCCAGTTTTATAAAATGAAGAATTTTTGGACAGAATTAAGTAAAGGTTTTTTTTGTTTGGCACCGATGTATGACGTGACGGATGCGGCGTTTCGAGCGATGTTTGTGAAATATAGTAAACCCCATGTTCTTTTCACTGAATTTGTGTCAGCTGATGGGCTCGTAAATGAAGAAGGGCGAAAGAAATTATTGCGTGAACTTTATATAACCTCCGCCGAGCGCCCCATTGTGGCTCAAATTTTTGGTTCTAATCCGGCGACTATCGAACAGGCCGTTAAATTAATAAAAGAATTAAAATTTGATGGTGTTGATATCAATATGGGTTGCCCTGATCGTGCGGTCGAGAAACAAGGGGCGGGTTCAGCCTTAATCAAAAATCCTAAATTGGCGCAAGAAATTATTGCGGCCGCTAAGCGGGGAGCCCGTTCGACAGGCTCAGGGCAAGCTAGCTTGCCAGTATCTGTCAAAACCAGGCTCGGTTATAACAAGATCGATTATGATTGGATCAAAACTGTTTTAGAAGCTAAGCCCGACGCCGTGACTTTTCATCTCCGTACGCGCAAAGAAATGTCGGAGGCCAAGGCCCATTATGAAGTTTTACCTAAAATTGTCGAAATGTTTGAAGGCAGTGGTATCCCGATAATTATTAATGGCGATATCGAGAGTGTTGAGCAAGGCGAAGCCTTAGCTAAAAAATATAAAGTAGACGGAGTGATGATCGGCCGCGGGGCCTTTGGCAAACCGTGGCTGTTTGGAGGCGAGGTTGTGAGAAGTGCGACTTCAAGTGAGCCCGAAGTCGTTCTTCGCACAACCGAAGAGAAATTAAAAATCATGCTTGAACACACCAAACTTTTCGCCGAACTTTATTTGCCCGGCAAAACTAACGACAAACTCTTCCACGGCCACACCAAAAATTTCGCCGTCATGCGCAAGCATTTCAAAGCCTACGTCACCGGCTTCAAAGGGGCGATGGCTCTTCGCGCCAAATTAATGCAAGCCAATAACCCCGACGAGGTCGAAAAAATCATCAATGAATTTGTTGACTAAAAACCTAAATTGAGGTTCAATTAAGTTAGAAAAAATTGGTCCCTAACATAAAGGAAAGGAAGGGAATTATGGAAATACTGAGGAGGTTTTACCAAAAAGTTTTGGCAATCAAAGTCAGCTTTTTAGACGCAATGATTGCCGAGCGGGGGGAGCTTATCGATGATCCGGCCTTGTGGGATAAGGCGTCGTCTGGGACGATTGAGAAGATTCTAACAGAAATAGGGGAATTTAGAGAAAAAAGAAACAAACTGGCAGAAAAGGCGGGGATTCCCCTGTCATACTGCTGAAAGGAGTTTTGCCGTGACGACTACAATTGTCAGTTTGCTGGCCATTGCCGTCTTTCGGCGGTGTTGGACTGGTCTGGTAGTCATCGTTTGGTCATCCTCCCTGTTGCTGGTGGGATCGTGGGAGCGTCTTCACGGGCGAAAAATTGAGTGGCCAGAATAGGAGGAAAAAATGGATCTCGAAAAAAGGAGACAGGAGCGAATCCTGTCACTGCAAAGAGCAGGGAGGGGTTTACAAGAGTCCGAACCCGAATTTCCCCCTTGCTTACCCCCAGACATTCTCCTTTCTCATTGTAAGGCCGTACTGGCCTCGCCGGCTTCGGTAGATAAGTTTTACCGGGCCGTTGCCGGCGGTTTGAAGAAATGATGATGTCTTGCCGCGGTTCGGGCTTTCCGAATCGCGGCATTTGTTGTTATAATCTGACCATGTCCGAATTAGCCCTTTATCGCAAATATCGTCCAGCCAAATTTAGTGAGGTTATCGGTCAAGAGCAGGTAACTGGTGTTTTGGAGTCGGCGATCAAACAGGGCAATCTCGTCCACGCCTATCTTTTTGTTGGTTCGCGGGGTACAGGCAAAACCAGCGTCGCCCGTATTTTCGCTAAAACGATTGGCACGAGCGACAATGACCTAATCGAGATTGACGGCGCCTCTAATCGCGGTATCGACGAAATTAGGGCCTTACGCGAGGCGGTGCGCACCCTACCGTTCGAATCTAAGTATAAGGTATATATTATCGACGAGGTGCACATGCTCACTAAAGACGCCTTCAATGCCCTGCTCAAAACGCTTGAAGAACCGCCCGCCCACGTTATTTTTATTTTGGCCACGACCGAGCAACACAAAGTCATCGATACCATTGTCTCGCGTTGCCAAACTTTCATCTTCAAAAAACCAACCAACGAGATTCTTAAAAAAGTCGCTAAAGATATTGCGAAAAAAGAAGGATTCACGATCGCTGATGACGTGGCCGATCTCCTCGCCTTCATGGGTGACGGTTCCTTTCGCGACACAATCGGCATTTTGCAAAAGGTAATTGATTCGTCGGCTGATAAAAAAATTGAACTCGACGAGGTACAAAAAATTACCGGCGCGCCACCTTTAAAATTAGTTTATGATTTAGTTGAAGCGATTGCCGATAATAATCTCGACTACGCATTAACGGTGATTGATGCGGCAAATGAGACAGCGACAGATTTTAAAATTTTTCTTAAACTCGTTATGCGCGAAATTCGCTTGGCCCTACTCACCACCATGTCGCCCACTTTAAAAACCAAAATCTTGGCCGAAGCGGGGGACAAAGAAAAAGAATTTTTCACCATCCTCTCGACCAAACCTGGCGCCAAAAACCTGGCCACCGCCCTGCGCGAATTTCTCGATACCTACAATCTCCTCGGTAATAGTTTCTCGCCTCAAATTCCACTTGAACTCGCGGTGATTAAAATTTTAAAGACAGAGTAACTATGCCAATCGGAATTAAACATATTGAAATCTGGGTATCTGATTTAAATAAATCACTCAGTTTTTATGAGTCTCTATTTTCTATGATTGGCTGGAATAAAGTTAGTGAAAATGGTTTTAAATCAGGTGATACTAAAATTTACTTCAAACAGTCGGATAAAGTAAAAACGGACACTCTGGGCCCTCGCCACATTTGTTTTTGGGCTGATAGTAGAGAGATGGTGGATAAAGTTGGAGATTTTTTAAAAACCCAAAATGCTAAAGTTGTTCGCGGCCCGATAGAAATGGTTGGCGAAAAATATTCAGAAGACTATTATACCATTGATTTTTATGATCCAGACGATTTTATTATCGAAGTAACAAATATATCAAAATGAAATACGAATTTATTGCGGTTGATATCCAAAATGAATTTGCCACTGAAGGAGGCAAATTTTATACCCCTAAACCATCAATAAGATTTTTAAAAGAAACTCTTTTTCCTTATCTCATGCAAAATAATATAAAGGTGAATGAAATAGTTTCGGACTATCGCCAGCCTCGTCCCGGCGATGGTGGCGACGGTTGTTATCCGGGTACTTGGGGCTATGAATCATTGGCCCCGAGAGATTTAATAAAATCCGAATGGGTTAAGTGCATGAATTCTCCAATTTGGATTAGAGAGAATGGAGGAGAGAAAGATAAAAAACCTGGTTTGCCTTATCCTGACCCAGCTAAATTTGGAGGATGGATTGAAAAGAATATTGGCAAGCCCGAAGATACTACCCCCGTTATTTTTGGCTTAACAATTGATTGTTGCGTTATGTCCACAGTCCAAGAATTTCGCTGGCGAGGGTTTGAACCCATTGTAATTAGAGAAGCGGTTGATCATGCCAGTGGCAAAATAGAAGACCGTGATATTGTTTTAGAAAAAACAGCTCTTCATTGGTGGGCTAAAGTTATAAGTTGGAAAGAGTTTTTAAATTGTTAAGACAGTATTTATGATCGAGCCAGCCCCTCAAATTACCCCTGTTATGGAGGCCCAGCCAGAAGATATCAATGGTATTTTAGAGGTGCAAAATGGTTTATTGCACACTAATAACGAAGAATTAGATCGGGGTTTTCTTTGGTATCCTGTCGAGGCGAAAGAGTTAGGGGAAATCATTGCTAATCCAAACAATCATTTTTTGGCCGTTGCCAAAGAAGGTGATGAGGTGATTGGTTATACTCTCGCTTATGATCTAAAAGAATGGCAAAGACATAAACCGGAATGGTTTGGATTACTTGATGTCTCGGAAGAAATAAAAGAGAGGATCAAGAATGAAAAGGTTTTTTACGGTCGGCATATTGCGGTTGCTAACCAGCGGGCGGGAATTGGCTCCAATTTAAATCGGGCCTTGCAACAGGCCGCTCGCGATCACGGTTGCTCGATGCTCTTGGTCGAGATAATGAAAAAACCGAT
>JBAZNO010000027.1:0-7451 GCA_041649195.1 Minisyncoccota bacterium
CGTGATTAGTGAGCAGGTCACGGAGATCCCGTTGCATCTCGCTACCTTCAAACGGAGCCATCTTCTCCACCATTTTATTGGTGATATGCGTAATGCTCATCGATTTTACCGAAATCGGGAGCGGTGGTTTAAAGTATTCGGTATGAGTTTTGGTCGTCGTTTTATAGCAAACCTGACAAAGCCGATCTTTGGCCACATCATTGCCGGTGGTTTCGGTATCTAAGAAGAGGAGCTTCATTATTTATTTATCGCTAACTTTTACATTCTTAATTACGACAGCGGTTACCGGGCGATCACCTTCGGCGGTTTTAACATTGGCAATTTTATCAACGACATCTTGACCCTTAATCACTTTGCCAAAAATGGTGTAATTATGATCAAGCGGATAATCGGCGTGCATAATAAAGAATTGCGAACCGTTAGTGTTGGGGCCAGAGTTGGCCATGGCCACTACCCCTTTAACATACCCGGCCTTGTATGAGGCTGTCTCTGGATTTAATTCGTCAGCAAATTGATAGCCAGGACCGCCCGTTCCACAAGGGCCCTTTGAGCGCTCGGGCGTACAATTAGGGTCGCCACCTTGGATCATGAAGCCCTTGATCACGCGGTGAAAGGTGAGTCCGTTATAATAACCTTGATTAGATAACTTCACAAAATTCGCCACCGTGTTGGGCGCGTCTTGGTTATAAGTTTCGAATTGGATGGTCCCGAGCGAAGTTTCTAAGGTAATGATTTGTTGCATTTTTTTACTTTGATTAGGTTGAGTAATAGTTGAACTTGCTTGTTGAGGCTCAATCGGGGAGATTGTTTCTGTTGTCGACGCGACACTGGTTTGGTCTGTTGTCGTTGCCAATAAATCAATTGATTCATTATTGCTACGAGTCGCGCCCCAGCCAATAATAATAAGAGCAATCACGATTACCACTAAAATAATACTAATAAGGGTTTTGTTTTGCATGACTAAAAATTTAATTGATAATTAAGTTTACCCTGTGGAATATAGCGAATTATTCCATAGGGTGAATTATAGCAGAATTGTGCTAATGTAAAAGTAATGGCTAAAAGGTTAAATAGGGAGATCGAATGGCTTAAACGTGATCGGCCAGATTATTACGCTCAAGGGATTAAACGGCTCGAGAACGGCGAACCGATCGACTATGTCATTGGTTGGAAGGAGTTTTTGGGTTGCAAGATCGATTTGTCGGCCAAACCTTTGATTCCCCGTGAAGAAACAGAGTTTTGGGTGGGGGAGGTTTTGAGAGATCGTTTTTCGTGCAACGAAATGGGATCTCTCAAAACCAAAACCGGTGTGCGAAGTCGCATTTCGGGCTCACTTGAAAAACGACTTCTCACACCGGCCTCGACTTCACTAAAAGTCCTCGATCTATTCTCCGGCTCCGGTTGCATCGGCCTCGCCATTCTTAAACATTGCCCCAACGCTCACGTTACCTTTGCTGAAAAAGATCCCAAGCTTTGCCAGCAAATCAAAAAGAACCTCTCTCTCTTTCCCCCGACGACCCTTAAGAAGCAGCCCAAAGGGTCGTCGGGGCGAGCGCGAGTTGTTAAGACTGATATCTTTTCAAACATCACAGGCAAGTTCGACGTTATTTTCGCTAACCCGCCCTATGCCGCAACGAGTAAGATGAATCTAATTAGCCCGCTGGTTCTTAAATGGGAGCCCAAGAGAGCCATATTGGCCGGCCTCGATGGCTTGGCCATAATTAAAAAATTTCTCAAGCAAGCTAAAGATCATCTTAGGGTTGGTGGTAAGATTTATCTCGAATTTGGTTTTGGACAAAAACTAGCCATTGCTCGTTTATTGAAACAATTCGGCTATACCCACTACCAATTCAACAAGGACCAATTCGGCAAATGGCGTTGGGTGGTGATAGAATAGGATTATGAGTGATATCGAACAAAAACCAACCAGTCAATTCGAAAACTTTCTTGGTCAAACTATTAAAATAAAAATTGATCGAGCTTTGGGGACGAAGCATCCCAAACACGATTTTATTTATGAGGCTAATTATGGTTTTGTGCCTGGGGTCATGGCGCCAGACGGCGAAGATCTCGACGCTTATGTTTTGGGCATTTCCGAACCGGTCCAAGAGTTCGAAGGCCAATGCGTTGCCATTATTCATCGCCTTAACGACGATGATGATAAATTAGTAATTGTCTTGCCCGAAGCCGAAAATATTACCGACGAAGAAATTCGCCAAGCTACCAATTTTCAAGAACAGTTTTTTAAATCAATAATAATTCGAAAAGGTTCAAATTAATTAGCTAATAAAATGAAAAAAACTGAAACAGATTTTGATGTCATCGTTATTGGTGGAGGCCCGTCAGGGATGATGGCGGCCGGTATTGCAGCTGAGAAAGGCAAGCGGGTTTTGTTGTTAGAGAAAAATGAGAGACTGGGTGACAAACTCAAAGCGACCGGTGGTGGGCGTTGTAATATCACTAACGCCGAGGAGGACAAGGAGGCTTTGCTTCGTCACTACGGTAAGGCCAAAGATTTTCTCCAATCGCCCTTCGCTCAATTTGGCGTAGCCGATACTTTTAAATTCTTCGAAACGCGGAGCCTACCGCTCGTGGTTGAGGCGCGCAAACGGGCCTTCCCAGCGACGCAAAAAGCTGAAGATGTTTTTCGGGTGCTAGAGAAATTTATGCGTGCCGGTAAGGTTACGATCAAAACTGGAACTAAAGTAGTCAAACTAATCAAAGACAACGATCAGAAAGTTATAGGAGTAATAACAGCGGGTGGGCCTGCCCTGCGTAGCTTTAGCGAAGCAGGGGTGAAATATTTCGCCTCCAATTTCATTTTCGCCACCGGTGGCCTCTCGCACCCCGAGTTGGGTGCGACTGGCGACGGCTTCACTTGGCTTCGCTCGCTTGGTCACACGGTCAAAGAATCTTCGCCCGATATTGTACCGCTTGCGGTTAAAGAAAAGTGGGTTAAGGATCTCTCGGGCGTGTCGCTCTCGTTTATGAAGATTACTTTTTTCTTAGATGGGGTTAAAAAGTTTTCGAAAAAGGGCAAAATTCTTTTTACACACTTTGGCCTCTCTAGCCCCTTGATCTTAAATTCGGCCCGCGAAGTAAAATATTTGCTCCAAACAGGAGGAACAGTCACCGCGACCATCGACACTTGCCCCGATACCGACATTGGTTCGCTTGAGAAGCAGGTGATCAAAATTTTAGATCAAAATAAAAATAAAAGTTTAAAAAATGCTTTGCCCGAAATTTCGCCAGACGGGTTATCTCCCGCTATTATTACTTTGCTGGCTAAAAAATTAGATTTAGAGAAAAAGGTTCATAGTGTTAGCAAAGAAGAAAGAAGGGTGATTGTCGATTTACTCAAAGCTTTGCCTCTCACCATCACTGGCCTCATGGGCTTCGACCGCGCTGTGGTCTCGGATGGGGGAGTTGAACTGGCCGAAATTGATCTGCGCGCCATGCGTTCGCGCCTCCACCCCAATATCTACGTCACTGGTGACCTCCTCAATATCTCCCGCCCCTCCGGCGGCTTCTCCCTCCAACTCTGCTGGACCACGGGGTATGTCGCGGGGAGGAGTGTGTAAATTTTAGAAACAAAAAACGCCACTTTTTAGGTGGTGTTCTTTGTAAGCGTTTGGCTACAGCTTGAAAGCCGTGAGAGGGCGAACCCTCCAAACGCCTGATATGATAATAGGCCCAAAATCCCCAAAAGTCAAGTAAACTGGGGATATCTCTAAAAGGGTATGTTGCCGAAAAAAGCGTGTAGGTTTATAATATACCTGGATAGTTCTTTGGTGAGGAATCGAAGTACGTAGGAAGTTTGGCTTCAAGTTTCCCAATCGTTTACTCTGTAAACGTTTACCCACAAACACCAATCTTCCCACCCCACTTCTTTCCCTTCACACCCGCTCATCCCCGCCCTCCTTCTTCGGAAGTTGAGGGCGGTTTTGTTGATTTAAACAAAGTCGCCCAATAGACAGTTTTATAACTTTGTGTTAGTAATTGATTTGGATCTTAACTGAAGAAAAGGAGATTGTATGAATCCCGAACAGCTTTTTAATCATGTGAAAGGGTGGGCGACAAAGGTCAATGGTATTGCGAGTATTTATCTAATGGGCATGGGTTTTGCGATTCCTATTCCTGAAGAGGCGACAGACGAAGCGAAGACGTTTGTCGATAGCGAGCTTGCCAAACTGGCTTGGGACTTCAACCGGTGCACCATCGGCCCCAAAGAATACTACGTCCTGTTCCCCCTCTAACCCCGTGACGTCCTCCGCCCGCAGAAGCCGTCTGGCTCTGTCGGGCGGTTTCTGTTTTTTATAATTTAGCTTGCCGGAAAAAGCGTGTAGGTTTATAATATACTTAGATAGTTCTTTGGTGAGGAATCGAAGTACGCAGGAAGTTTGGCTTCAAGTTTCCCAATCGTTTACTCTGTAAACGTTTACCCACAAACACCAACCTTTCCACCCCACTTCTTTCCCTTCACACCCGCTCATCCCCGCCCTCCTTCTTCGGAAGTTGAGGGCGGTTTCTGTTTTCCCGCCAATTCTGCTATATATAAATGATAAAAACATGTGATATAATATTGCTATGTTTAAAATTTATAACCAATCTTCCGAAGACATGTCGGATGTTCCGGATAATTCCGTCGATATCGTAATTTCTTCTCCACCTTATAACATCGACACTCCTTATGATGAAGAAAATCGGGACTCCCGAGCCTTTGAAGAGTTTAAAAAATTTTTGAATCAGGTCATCAGCGAGGTCTTTCGAGTGCTTAAGCCCGAAGGTTTATTTTTCAACGAATCAGCTGATACTGTTTACTCGAACGGCAAATTAATCGCTTTGTCAGATTTAATTCAAAAACTTTGTTTAGATGCCGGCTTTAGTTTAGAAGAACGTTATATTAATTTTTTACAATCCGAAAAGGGCATCGTGCTTACCGACAAAGAGCATAGTTGGACCAATGATTATTATTCTGAAGAGGACTCTCACTCCAATTGTCACCAATGGTTATTAATGAAAAAAGGCCCGTCTGACTTCGATCCGAACAAAGGGAAAATATTTTATGTTAATTATCCCTCCAGCGAAGAGGGCCATCCTTGCCCCTTCTCTTACGAGCACGTGAAGATCTTTTTGGAAATAACTAAATTTCAGCCAGGGATGACCGTTCTCGAACCATTCATGGGGATTGCCCGTTTGGGCGAAGAGGTTCTCAAAAGAAAGGGGGAGTACATCGGTTTTGAATTAGCCAAAAAACATTTTGCCACCGCTAAGGCCCGGCTTGAAAAAGTGTCCTAAACTCTAATTATGTCCCAAACCCCCGCCTATAAAATCACCGATCACCTACCAGAACTTGAGGCCTTTCTTGATGAGGCCAATAAATCCGGTTATGCCACGGGCGAGTCGCCGGCGTGGGTTAAAGAGGCCGATGGCTCCACCACGATCGCTCATGAGAGCAAGGATGGTCTCTGGCGTTATCATGATAATTTTTTCGGTGGCGAACCTTATGGCGGACGCGAAGTCGTTTTTCGTGAGGGCAAAGCCGTGTGGATGATGGTTTATTATGGCGCCATTACCGGTGACCGTCTCGACAAAAATAAGGTCTATGCTTTTTTACGACAAGCTTTGGCGCAAGCTGATCCCGCTTTGCCGGTGCGCGGACCAAAGTTTTTGCCCGAGAAAATCGATGGTCATGACTGGGTTTACGAAACTTCTTGGTCGGGCGACCTAACCGGCTTTCTCGGCCGCGAATCAATCAAGCTTGATGGTCAAGAAATTTACTATGCCAATTACTCCGGCGGCCCGGTTGATGTAACAGGGGAGGTGTAATCGCTTCTCCCTGAAGTCCGTCTTCAAGTGAGCCCGAAGTCGGGCATTTAGAGAGTTTTCCACACCCTTAATTATCTAGTTGTAACTTTTTTATAGTATTATGTAGGTATGTACGATGCCTATTTTGGAAATAAGAAGGTTTCCATAACACAAAGACGCTATCTTGGTTCCAAGACGAAGCTTCTGTCTTTTATAGATAACATTATTGAGACGGAAAAAATCAGTTTTGATTCTTTTGCCGACATTTTTGCTGGTACCGGTACTGTCGCCAACCATTTTCATAATTGTTCTAAAGTTATTGTTAACGATATTCTAGATTCAAATTCTCATATCTATACCGCTTTTTTTGGTAAAGACAGGATAAGGGAGGAAAAGTTGAAAGAGCGATTAAAACATTATAATGATATCAAGATTAAGAAATATCATGAAAATTATTTTTCAAAAAATTTTTCAAATACTTATTTTAACGTTGAAAATGCTAAAAAAATAGGTCTTATCAGGGACGATATTGAAAAGTTGTTTGAACAAAAAATAATTACAAAAAGAGAAAAATCTTACCTGCTAACATCCCTGATTTATGCACTAGACAAAATTGCCAACACGGTTGGTCATTATGATGCTTATAGGAAGATTAATATACCAAATAAAAAACTTTTCTTGCTTCCTCTTGATATCTCAAACTCTCCCTATCCCGCTGAAATATACAAAGATGATGCCAATGAATTAGTAAAAAAAATAAAAGCAGATGTTGTTTATATTGATCCGCCATATAACTCAAGGCAATACTCAGACTCTTATCACCTACTTGAAAATATTGCCACTTGGAAAAAAGAAAAGGTCTTTGGTGTTGCTAGGAAGATTGACCGTTCTCATATAAAGAGCAAATACAACATGAAGTCAGCTGGGGTTGCTTTTGGTGATTTGATAGACAATATCGAAGCAAAATACATCCTTGTTTCTTATAACGACATGGGAACTTCTGGTAATGCAAGATCTCAGTCGCGTATTAGCGATCATGAAATTTTATCTGCATTGAAACGTCGTGGAGAAGTACAAATTTTTGAAACAGACTTCAAACAATTTACAACCGGTAAATCAAACAAAGATGACTTAAAGGAGCGTATATTTTTATGTAAGGTCAACGTTGTATCAAAATCCAACAAATCCGTAGTTGCCTCAAAAAATAACCCTGTTCAAAGCGGTTTTGTAAAATCACCCCTAAATTACGCCGGAGGGAAACATAGACTTCTTCCACAAATAACAAAACTATTTCCAAATGATATAAAGACTTTTTATGATGTGTTCTCTGGTGGGGCGAATGTTGGAATTAACGCCACAGCAAAAAATATAATTTGTCTTGAAAAGAATCGTTACGTTGTAAACCTATTGAAATTAATTCAAAATGACAATTTTGAAGACCTAAATCAAAAGGTGATTAATATAATAGACCAATTTGGTTTAAGTCAAAGTTACATAAGGGGTTATGACAATTATGGCGTTGATAGTTCGTCAGGCCTAGGGCAATATAACAAGAACGCCTTTCTAAAGCTTCGAAGCGAGTTTAATAAAGAAAAGGCAAGGATTGATTTGTTATTGGTACTTGTCTTGTATTCTTTCAATAA
>JBAZNO010000028.1:0-7433 GCA_041649195.1 Minisyncoccota bacterium
ATCCCCGTTGGTACCTTTATTTTTAATATTGAAGTTAAGCCGGGTAGTGGAGCCAAGATGGTTCGTTCGGCCGGGTCTTATGCTGAAGTCGTTTCTCATGACGCCGGTTATACCGCTGTCAAGATGCCCTCGAGCGAAATTCGCAAAATTCTCGATAAGAGCTGGGCCTCAATTGGCGAAGTCTCTAATGATGAGCACAAATTAGTTAATCTTGGTAAGGCTGGTCGCTCGCGCTGGTTGGGGATTCGCCCGACTGTTCGTGGTACAGCCATGAACCCGGTCGACCACCCTTATGGTGGAGGCGAAGGCCGACAAGGCCGTGGTACCAAGCGTCCGAAGACTTTGTGGGGCAAGGTTACCGGTGGTCGCAAGACTCGTCACCCGAAGAAATACTCCAATCATCTCGTCGTTTCTCGCCGCAAAGTCGGCAAAAAGCGCTCCTAATCACCATTTTAAGAACCCCCGCCTTGGCGGGGGTTCTTGCTTTATGTTAAAATTTGAGAGGCCTTAAATTAATAGGGTCTGGTAGTTATTTTTTAATAATCTAATTTTCATGAAAAAATTATTTATTGTTGTTTTGGGGTTATTGGTCTTTTTGCCTTTTATTTCTGCCCCATCGGTTGAGGCCAGTGTCTTTCGTTCACGGGTGGGCAAATTAAAAGTATCATCTCCGGTTCGAGCTAAGGCTTATGAACAGGGGAGTCCGTTAAAAATTTCTTGGGACACCGAAAATATTGGGAGAGACTTGGCCAAATTAGACAAGGTTTCTTTTCGTTTTACCTTGGTTGAGGACAAGGCTTGTTCAATCGGGGAAGAGTGTGTTCGTAATAAATATCAGTTAGTCACCCAAGATTTTGACGTTTCGACTAATGATTTTTACAAACTAAACCTTACCTCTTTCGCGGCCGACGTTTCGCCTGGGCGCTATGTTTTAGGGATTTGCCCGCTCTTGTCGGGGAAAAACCTAACTAAGGCCTATGTGCGGAAGTACTGTGGTTTAAGTGGCTCGTTTGATATTAATCCATCATCGGCTTTGCCTGAGGGTCAATCTTCTTTAGATACTGCTGAACAAGAAGAGCAATTTGTCCCTTATGAAGATACTAGCGATAACTCGTCCTACGATGCAACGGCTGACCAGAATAATTATGATAATTATTATGAAGAACCACTTCCTGAGATCCAAACTATTCCCTTGTCTGCCGTAATCACCTCACCTCCGGCTAATTTTTCTTACGCGCTTAAACCAATCAATGGGGAGATGACCTCCTTGGTCAGTCTTTGGGCGAGCGCTAGTGGCGGAATCGCTCCCTATACTTATCAATGGTCCGAAGGAAATAAATCTTTGGGCAATGGGGAAAAATTAAATGTTAATATCGCCGAGATCGGTTCTCATACGGTAACGCTTTTGGTAACTGATACGACTGGTTCGCAGACGACTCAAACCGTTAGCTTTAAGGTTGTCAAAGGTAGTGATACCGGCCCCTTTATCCCGGACATTGTTAAAAAAGCTCCCCAAATTACTTCAATAACCTCGCCGGTCGTGGCGAGTGGGACAGTCACTATTGTTGGCACTGGTTTTACCCCGAGCGGGAATGTGGTTTCGGTTGGATCAGCCCTCCAAACCAGCATTTCTACCAGCGATGGGACCACGCTCAAATTCTCTTTACTCAATAGAGTTCCGGCCGGTACTTATCCGGTATTCGTTTCTAATGCTAATGGCAAAAGTAATGAGGCCTCCTTGGTTATTACCGTTCTTTCAAGAGCGGTGAGAGTTACGACGGGCCAAACCAGCCTCTTGGCCAATATTTGGAACGCCCTTCTAAACCTCTTTAAGTAGGTTACGGTCGTTATCCACCCTCCCAATTGTCATGGGAGAGTGTCTTGGTGGTATAATAGGCCTGTCTTTATTATTAATTAGAAGTTAATGTTTATAATGAAAAAATATTATTTAGTGGCTTCCTTTTTTTTGACGATGGTTCTAGTCTTGCCTTTGGTAGGAAATGCGGCCAACTCTACTTTCTCTAGTTTTACAATCGATAATGTTAGCCAGGGCGATACCCTTTATAAGGGGGTAAGTTCTGTCTCTTTCCGTTGGGAGGGGAGTACCCTTTCTGGGAGCCAAGCTGATATCTTGATGTGTCCCCAAAGTCTGGCCGGGCAATTGATCAATGGGGCTGTTCTCGGTCGTTGTTTTTACTTAGATAAAAATTTCCCGGCTAGTGACAAACATCGAACTCTCACTATTCCCGAAACGACGCCAACGGGCCAAAGTCTAAGGGATGTTCGGGTCCAATTTGTTCTCCGTGATACCCATTCTACTAATTGTTCTGACGCTGAAGGGTGCTTGCGAATCTTCTATAATTCTTGTGGGGCCGGCAGGAGTTGTTTAATTAGTGGTTATTTAAATTTGGCCACCGCCAATGATAATGCTCGTGTATCGTCTATCTCTGTTCCTCCAGTGATCAAAGCGGGCCAATCAATTCCTAGCGCTGTTGTTCAGGCAATAAATAATGGTAGTACTATTTGGAAGGATCTTGTCTATGATACCGTTGGCGATTATTCAATTGGTGTTTGGGCTTCTTTGGGGTTGGATAGTACTCCCGTACAAGATTCTAATCTTTTTGGGAGTCATCGTTATTCTCTAAGACCAGAAGGTTCAACTGTCTCCCCGGGCTCTTTTGCCAATTTTTATCCAATTGAGAGTTTTACTGCTCCAACAACCCCGGGGATTTATCGGCTGAAATTCCAGATGGTTAGGGAACATGTTAATTGGTTTGGAACCCCTTCAATTATTAAGGATATTATGGTTATTCCTAACAACGTCACTGGAATTATGATTGGTACTAGCACTAGTACCTCAAGTAGCTGGTATCGAACAGAAAGCAAAACTGTTTCTTGGTCAACAGCCAATTTTCATTCCTCCACTAGGTATGATGTTTATTTCTGCCAGGGGCATGTGCCTTCAAGTATCTGTTTTCTCCTAAAATCTAATTTATCCACCGGCTCGCTTTCAAAAGCCAGAGTCCCTGGCGATTATCCGAGCTCTTTGTCCACTGGATATATTAAGGTCGTGGCCAAGAACTTGGGCACAGGCGTCGTCGGGGATACTTCTGAGGGCTTTTCTGATGGCTTCAATATTTTAGCTGAGGCTCCAGTTGATAATGCGGAAATTGTTTCTGTTATTTCTATTCCTGACTTGATGAAAACGGGGGCGACGGCTATCTATGCCAAAGTTACGGCCAAAAATACTGGTAATACCACCTGGACAAATCTTCCTGCTTATACAAACGGGGACTACTCAATCGGAGTTCTCGGTTCGGTCGGGGCAGCAAGCAGTAGCCCACTTGCCGAGACGAATCTTTTTGGCCGAATTCGTTTTGATATGGTTGGCAATTCAGTTGCCCCGCTTTCTATCGGTAATTTCTCTCCGGCCACGATCTTCACCGCTCCAACTACCCCCGGAGTTTATCGACTGCAATTCCAAATGGTAAAAGAGGGGGTAAAATGGTTTGGAGCTAAATCGGCGATCAAGACTATTACCGTTGTCCCTAGTAGCGTCACTGGTATTTCGGTCAGTAAAAATGAGTGGCCCAGGACAGAAAGTAATGTTATCTCGTGGTCAACAACCGGTTTCCCCTCTGGCACTAAGTACCATGTTCAGCTTTGTTCAAGTCTAGCGGATTTTGGTAGTGGTTGCTCTGCTCTCAAGTCTAATGTCTCAGCTAGCCCGGTTACGGTAGATACTGTCCCTGTCGGTTTCACTAGTCCCAATGGTTATATCCGGATTGTGGCTCTTGTCCCTGGGATGTCTAATATCCTAGGCTTACGAGATACGGCGGTGGTAATAAAAAGCCCAAGCCCAACTGTCTCGGATCTTAAGTTCTGCGGCCCTCTCTGTAGTCAAAGTATTCCCGATACAGGGAGTGGATCTTGGAATGTCGGAGGCGCGGGCGGAGCAATGAGAACAATTATTTTTAAATGTTCAAATATCCCCGCCGGTAAGTACTTTAAGGTCTATTTCACCGCTAGTGACAATGCAATTGCTAATGGATCAGCGACAACCCCTACCTCTAGTACCTGTTCAGGGGCTGAAAAGACCGCCAGAATAATTGTCCAGGCTCCTCCCTTTTACTCCTCGAGCAATTCGGCAGACAATGGCTGGTTCCGTATAAAATTGGCCGTGACCAATGACGAAGCGGGCAACCAGCTCTTCAGTACCCTCCCAACCTTAAGCACTGCTCCCTTCAGGCTTAAGTATAGCGGGACCATGAGTATTACGGGGGCCTCTCTCCTTGTTCCTCAGCCGTAGACAATAAGATTATTGATCTCATAACAAAGCCCCACTCCTGGGGCTTTGTTCGTTGATTGACAATAAAGCTCATTTTGCTATGATTCACCCTGTGGAGTAGTTCGCTATACTCCATAGGGTAAAAGCTCACCAGGGCGAGGGGACTTGCTTCAGTGGGCTGTTAAATTAGTTCGACAAGCTCACTATAAATAGTATTATGGCACGATCGCTTAAAAAAGGTCCTTATTTGGACGAAAATTTGCTCAAGAAAATAGCCGGTAAAAAGCCGAGCGAATCTGGCGTGATCAAAACTTGGGCTCGCCGTAGCCAAATCAGCCCCGAAATGGTTGGTTTTACCTTTGGAGTGCATAACGGCAAGACCCATGTTGAGGTTTTGGTAATGGAAGAGATGGTTGGTCATCGTTTGGGCGAATTCTCGCCGACCCGCAAATTTACTAAGCATGGCGGTAAAATGCAAAAGGAATTAGAGGCTAAGAAGAAGGAGTCCGAAATTGCGGCGGCTCAAGCGGCTAAAGCCACTACGGCTGACGCTAAAAAATAGAATTTATGAAAGCGACACTTAAAAGTCACCATCAATCACCTCGTCGCGCTCGTCTTGTGACCGAGATGGTTAAGGGTAAATCGGTTAGCCAAGCCTTGGCCGAGTTGGACTTTGTGGTTAAAAAATCAGCGGCGCCAATCAAAAAATTAATTTTATCGGCCGTGGCTAATGCCAAGAAGAATTTTAAACAAGAGGAGGCCGATCTTTATATCAAAAGTATTACAGTTGATAAGGGCCAGGTGATGCGTCGTTTTCGCCCCGTCTCGCACGGTCGAGCTTTCCCGATTCGTCATCGCTTAAGTAATATTGAAGTCGTTTTAGATACCAAGAAAAAATAATATGACACACCGCGTTCATCCCTATGCTCATCGGCTCACCATTATTCGTGACTGGCAATCACGCTGGTTTGGTTTGGGTAAGGATTACCGCAATTTTCTTAAGACCGATGTTTTGCTTCGCCAATTTTTAACCAAGCGTTTGCGCGGTAATTATGTTGATCAAGTAGAAATTGAACGTGGTCAAGATACTTATAAATTGATTATCAAAACCTCACGCCCCGGGATGATTATTGGTCGTGGCGGTGATGGGATCAATAAATTAAAGACCGAAGTTTTGACCGAATTGCGCAAAACCAAATTACCTTTACCGAAAAATATTTCGATTGACGTTGAAGAGGTTAAAGATCCCGAATCACATGCGGCCATTGTGGCCTACATGATTGCCGAAGGCTTGGAGAAGCGTTTACCTTTTCGCCGGGTTTTACGTCAAACGATTGAAAAAGTTTCCTCGACTCGCAATGTGAAGGGGATCAAGGTTACTCTCTCGGGCCGCTTGGGTGGTGCCGATATGAGCCGTACCGAATCGTTAAAGAAGGGTCAAATTCCACTTCAGACTTTGCGTGCCGACATCGACTTTGCTCGCGAAAAAGCCTATATGTATTATGGCGTGATCGGGATTAAAGTCTGGATTTACCGCGGTGAAATTTTTAATACTGATAAATAAGCAATATGTTATTACCGAAAAAAGTAAAATTTAGAAAATGGCAGACCATGCGGGTTAATCCCCATAAAACTAAAACCGAAACACGGGGCACGACTTTAGCCTTCGGTAATTTTGGCTTAAAAGCCGAGACCGCTGGACGTATCCGTTCCAATCAATTAGAGGCCGGACGCAAAACGATTGCTCGACAAATGCAAAAAAGTGGCAAATTATGGACACGCGTTTTCCCGGACATGCCCTTTACCGCCAAGGCGGCTGAAGTGGGCATGGGTAAGGGTAAAGGTGATCCGCAAGGCTATATGGTACAAGTTTGGCCGGGCCGCTTAATTTTTGAAGTTGATGGTTTAACCGATGCCGTCGCGAAAGAGGCCTTGCGCAAGGCGGGGGCTAAATTGCCAATTAAAACGAAGATAGTAAGCAGGTAAGCGATAAGCAAGTAAGCATTTAAGTTTATGAAAAAGACAGATTTTACAAAGAAATCAGCACCAGAGTTAAAGAAGCTTTTAACCGAAAAGCGGGAGGCTTTGTCAAAATTCAAATTTGGTATTTCAGGTAGTCGAACCAAGAATGTTAAAGAGGGCAAAAATACTCGTCGCGATATCGCTCGCCTTTTAACACTTTTAAATAATAGTAAGGATTAAGCAAATAATATGGAACAAGAAAACAAACAAAAGAATAAGAAAATTTTGAAAGGAACGGTGGTCTCAGACAAAATGGCTAAAACTATTGTGGTGGAGGTTAAGCGTTTTATCAAACATCCTAAATATGGCAAATACCTTAATCGCTCGAAAAAGTATAAGGCTCATGATGAGATGGGTAAGGCCAAAATGGGGGACGAGGTGACGATTCGCGAATGCCGGCCGTTATCTAAAGATAAACATTTTGAGATTATATAAATTATCATGATTCAAGATCGATCCATCGTAAAAATTGCTGATAATACCGGTGCCAAAATCGGACGCATTTTCAAGATCCCCGGTAGTTCAAAAAAACGTTATGCCGGTATTGGCGATGTCGTTATTTTGTCGGTGCAAACGGCTGAACCGCGCAAGGCCACTAAGAAAAAAGAGGTTTTACGCGCCGTGGTAGTTCGCCAACGAAGTCCTTTTCGTCGCGCCGACGGCTCGTACCTTCGTTTTGACGAAAATGCGGTAGTGATTTTAGAAAAAGGGAAACTCGAACCGCGTGGTGGGCGTATCTTTGGACCGATCCCGCGCGAGATTGCTGAACGGGGCTACCAAAAGATTGCGTCGTTAGCGCCGGAAATAGTATAAACAGTAGTCAGTAGTAAGTAATAAGTAGTATGAAAATAAAAAAAGGAGATAATGTAATAGTGATTGCTGGCAAAGACCGCGGTAAGCAGGCCAAGGTTTTGCGTGTTTTGCATACCACCGATCAAGTTTTGGTTGAAGGGGTTAATCTCAAGAAAAAACATCAACGTCCCCGTCGTGAGGGGGAGAAGGGGCAAATGATTGATATGCCTCATCCAGTTCACCTCTCCAATGTTTTACTGTATTGTCCTAGTTGTGGGCAAGGAGTAAGAATGGGGGCGAAGATTACGGCCAAGAAAAAAGTCCGTGTTTG
>JBAZNO010000029.1:0-7217 GCA_041649195.1 Minisyncoccota bacterium
TGACTTTTATAATAACAATGTTATAGAATAATAATGGAGTTGAACATCCCGTTCGCTCATGTCACGAGGGATTAACCTAACGATGGGAGACGAAGGTATGTCTGGATCTTTTTGCCCCGGATGCGAGGTTCTCGGTATTGTCGGGGCCAGTGCTTGTCGAGCTTGTGCTTCATCAGAGACAGGCGGAGGAAATGTCCACAAACGGCGCCGGAAGACGAAAGCGGACAGCAAGGTGATTGGGAAGAGGAGATTTGAAGAGGAACGCCAGCGTCGCGAAAAACAGGAAGAATAAGACAACGCAAAATTAGCCAACCCCGGGAAGGAATTCCTGGGGTTTGTGTTTTCTTATCTAACTTGATTTTATTTAAGTTCTGTTTTATAATCTTCTACGGATCACAACCGGCGTTATGGCGCCAGACGGAAGGATGTTCCATGAAAAAGTTATTGTCTTCGCTCTTTGTTGCCACCATCGCCCTTCTTTCACTCTCAACTTTTGCCGACTCCAACCCCTTTGAAGGCTGTTGGTGGGTAGCAGAAAAAACCCAGATCCTCTACTGGGAGGATGGGGTTCATCGTACCCCCTTCTTCATGAACCGGGGATTGCTTGAGAACCCCTCGGCCAACAATGACGGCTGGGTTTTTTTCTCGGTCGGAGAGGAATATTATTTCCTCGAGAGTAATTACCTCACAAATGATCCTCGCCAAACAGAGTGGTGGGAGATCTCCCGCCAAAGCTGCCAGGCTAAGACCCTCTGGGGTCGAGTGGCTGATGCCGCTCGTAGCCAGGATCGGCCCGAGATCACCCAATTGATCATCGCCCAGATGATCAGGACGGGGGTAATAACAGAGCAAGAGGTCGAGGCCGGCAAGATGACGACCAAGCGCCTCAACCAAATCATGCTCAAATACTCTGAGCAGGTCTGGGACTAGTTAGCCCCTCCCAAAAAGCTCGCCAACGCCCCAAACCTGGGGCGTTTAGCTTTTTTCTAAAGCATTCTCTATTTGGATAGGCTGCCCGCTCCCCTCAATTTTAGAAAGACGACCCAAGCCAAAAGCAAGCAGGGCCACCAAAATAACCAACAGGGCCACAAATAATTCTTTTTCATAAGCCCGCCAGCCCCCCTTTACTTTTTCGGTGTTTTCATCTATACTCATGTGGTAGTTTTTATTATAATAATTTTATGGCACATAGAAAAGCAGGGGGTACTGCGAAAAACCTACGAGATTCACAGCCTAAATATTTAGGTACCAAAATCGCCGACGGCCAAATGGCTAAGGCGGGCAGTATTATTATTCGTCAGCGTGGCACCAAGATTATGGCCGGCAAAAATACTCGCCTCGGTAAAGACCACACCATTTTTGCCAATATCCCTGGTGTCGTTAAATTTAGCACCAAACGCAAACTTAGCTTTAATGGTTCGATCTCTACCAAACCAGTTGTGATGGTTCACCCTGTAGAGTAAAAAATCTTTCAGATTTTTATGACGCTAAAGCGTCATTACTCGACAGGGTAAAGAGAAATTTTAAGAGGCACCTGCCGATCGCCCAATTGAAGGGCGATTTTGTGTTCACCTAATTGTTTAAGTGGTTTGGGTAAATCAATCAGCTGTTCAGCCAAATCGAGACCAAATTGTTTTTTAATTTCTCCCGCCAAATCTTTAGCATGAAGAGCGGCAAATAAATGCCCCTCCTCGCTCGCCTTAGCCTTAATTTCGATCGCCTTATCGCCAAGATTTTCAATCAATTGCTGAACCGATGAGGCCGTCTTAGCCTGTTGATCACTCTTACCCTTTTTTAAGCTCTCCACTTTAGCAATATTAGCTGGCGTGGCCGGTAGTGCTCTCCCCCGCCCTATTAAGAAATTACGAGCAAAACCATCATTAACATCTTTAATTTCGTTTTTGCGTCCCACCTTAGCGACGTCTTGAAGTAAAATAATTTTCATACCTATTGTTTACTACTTTCCTTGCAAAATTGCAATCGCTTTGTCGCGCTGTGGGTCGCGGAGAGCTTTAGCATCAGCTTCGGTAATCGGCACTGAGATATCGGGCATCAAGCCATTGATGGAGATCGAGTGGCCTTTGGGCGTATACCATTTGGCAACCGTTAATTTGAGCGAGGAGTCATTTGTCACGGGGATTAACTCTTGCACCGAGCCTTTACCGAAAGTCTTCTCCCCCACTAACGTGGCTCGGCCATATTCAGACAAAGCGCCGGCTAAAATTTCGGCCGCTGAAGCACTGCCTTTGTCAACCAAAATTACCATTTTAAGTTTGTCGTTAAAAATATCATAACCAGCACTCCGATAAATTTTATCATTCACTCCCCCGCCATGTTTCTCGATTACTACTGGCTTACCGGCCGGCAAAAACCAACTGGCCATGCTCACCGCCGCGTCCAAAAAACCCCCGGGGTTACCGCGCAAGTCAAGAATTAATTTATTTGAATGAGACTCGACAAATTGACGTAAGGCGTTACGAAAGAGTTCAGGCGAAGTAGCCGAGAAATTATAAAGTTTAATTTCAAAAATATCTTTATTAATTTGTTTGGTATCTAAAGTCGGTAAATTGATAACCCCGCGAGTAATCGTTAGCTCAAAGGGTTGACCCTTGCCCCGCACTAAAAGTAAGTGAACTTTGGTCCCCTCCTCGCCCCGAATCATATTGACTGCTTCGTCGGCCGAAAGGCCGACAGTAACCGTATCATTTATTTTGGCGATTTTATCACCAGCTTGCACCCCCGCCTTTTTAGCGGGCGAATCAGGCAAAGGGGCAATAACGGTTAAAATTTCGTCCTTAACTCCAATCTCCATCCCCACTCCACTAAAATTACCACGAATATCATCCTCAAAACGTTTCTTTTTTTCGGGTGGCAAAAAGATTGAGTAGGGATCACCAAGCGAATTGGTTAAACCACTGATTGCTCCCCAAACTTTATCTTGGTCGGTCGTAATTTTAGTAGTAGTACTATGATTATTACCATTATCGGCAACATATTTTTCGTTAATTAGGTTCCAAGTTTTCCAAAAAGGCGAAAAGTCAACCCTTGTCGACTCCCCTACTTGTTGGCCAACTAAGCCAATGGCCGCCTGTTGACTCAAGACTCGTGACCGCCCCCAATAATTACCCAGATTAAAGGAGACAATAATAACCACTAAGACAATCAGCCAAATAATAAATTTGGCAGGTGCTCGATTTATCATTAATCATATTATCGCAAACTATCCACTTGTGGTCAAACCTTTGAAAAGCTATACTTTTCAATATGGTTAAACAATTAAAATACCAAAATATTACTTGGATCAGTTTAGTCGCCCCCAATAAAGATGAGGTGGCTAAACTTGGTCATGAATATGGCATTCACTCCTTAGTTAGCGAGGAATTGCTTCACCCAAGCGCCCGCGCCAAGGTTGACGTCTATGATGATTATATCTATTTAATTCTTCACTTCCCGGTTGATAAAGTTTGCCAGCCCGATTATGGTGACGGCCTGCACGAAGACGACACTTATGAAGTTGACTTTATTTTGGGCAAAGACTTTTTAATTACCGCCCACTACGAAAGTATCCCGCCACTTGAGGAATTTTCCAAAATCTTAGAAGCCAGCTCTGGTTTGGTTAATAGTAAAAAAGATAAAAATATCCATGCCGGTCATCTCTTTTATTATATCATTCGCCAGCTCTACCAATCACTCGAATCCGGCTTAGATAATATTAATGTTAACCTCAAACGCGCCGAGCAAAAAATCTTTTCCGGTCAAGAGGCCGAGATGGTCAAAACCCTGTCGGGCCTCAATCGTTGCCTGCTTGATTTTAAATGGGCCCTGAAATTCCACCGAGAAATTTTGGAATCCCTCTTGACTGCTGGTAAAGAATTTTATGGCGAAAAATTCGGCTATTATCTCGGTTCGATTATGGGCGAGTATGAAAAAATTTCTAACATGGTCGACAGCAATCGCGAAAATTTCTCCGAACTACGCTCAACCAACGAATCTTTGCTCTCGATCAAAACCAACAATATCATGAAAGGGTTAACAGTCCTTACTGCCATCTTTCTCCCCGTCACCTTAATTGGCACCATTTTTGGCATGAGTGGTACCGATCTTAATATGCCCATCATCAAATCCCCCGAGGGCTTCTTTGTCGCCGTAGCATTAATGGCCATTACTGCCGTGGTAATGGTGGTAATTGCTAAAGCGAAAAAATGGATTTAAAAACTCAACAACCGAAACTCAATTTATACACTTGCGGGCCGACCGTTTATAATCTGGCGCATATTGGTAATATGCGCTCTTATGTTTTTGCTGATTTGGTTTATCGTGCCAAAAAATTTGCCCGCCAAAACCCCAAATGGGTAATGAATATTACCGATATTGACGACAAAACAATCAGAAATACGATCGAAGAATTTGGCGGGGAAGCGGGAGTAAAAGAATTAAAAAAATATACTGATAGATATACCCAAATCTTTTTGGCTGATTTAAAAAAATTAAATGTGGCCACGGGAGAAATAAAATTTATTAAGGTCAGCGAGGTTGTTCCTGCCATTCAAGAATTTATCATTAAGCTTATCGACAAAGGTTACGCTTATAAAGCCGAGGATGGTAGCACTTATTTTAATATCGAAAAGTATCAGCAAGCTTTTGGCAATTATGGCCAATTAGTGGGTGAAAAATTTTTAGAGGGTAAAAAAATTGGGGCCCGCGTTAAAGTCGATGAGTATGGCAAAGATGATTTGAGCGATTTTGCGCTGTGGAAGGCGCGCGAAGCAAATGACGCCAATATCTTTTGGCCCCACCCAGTCTTGGGCGAAGGCCGACCTGGTTGGCATATTGAGTGCTCGGTCATCAATGATATCGCCTTTGGTGGCGAGACCACCGATATTCATACCGGAGGCGTGGATTTGATTTTTCCTCATCACACCAACGAGATTGCTCAAAGCGAAGCTCTAACCGGCCACAAATTTGTGGAGACCTGGCTCCACTCTGAACATATTTTGGTAGACAACAAAAAAATGGCTAAGTCAGCTGGCAATTTTTATACCCTCGCCGACATCGAAGAAAAGGGTTATAACCCCATCGTCTATCGTTATCTCTTATTACAAACCAGCTACAAACAAAAAGTTAATTTTACTTGGGAATCACTCGAGGCCGCGAGCCACGGTTACGATAATTTAAAAAAGAAAATTAAAGCGCTCAAAAAACAAATGCCTTGGTGGCAAAGATTATTTTTAAAGAAAGCAAAATTAGACGAAAATTATCTTGCCGACTTCTCCGCCAAAATCTCAAGTCTTAACACCGCCGCCGCCCTCGCCGTCCTCCAATCTGTTATCTCCGACAAAGAACTCCCCGCCCCCGCCAAATTTGCCCTGGTGGCCAAATTTGATGAAGTTTTAGGGCTTCGCTTAGTTTAGATAGTTTAAGATAATCCCTATAAAATAAACTCTCTTGTTAACCCTTTTTCTCGATCGTGAAAAAGTGTTAACATTAAAAAGACATGCGCCTAACTGACGAGATTTTATTTTTTCTCTCACAACACCCCGGCAATTATCGCCTATTGCGCGAGCGAATGCTGGGAAATCCTTATTTGGAAGAACAATTGGAGCGATCGGCCGAAGAACGTCGCACCAAGGCAAAAAGAGAAAGAGTGCTTAGCGTTACCTTATCTAGATTAAAAAGAAAAGGATTGATAAAAAATGATGATGACCTCTGGCAACTAACAAAAGCTGGGGCACAAAAAATTATCGGCTACAGCATAAGAAAAAGGGTTAGCCCGACATCGCCCAAAAACAAGACTAAGCGACAAATGATAATCGCCTTTGATATCCCCGAGGAAAAAAGAAAAAACCGACACTGGTTGAGGATTGAGTTAATAAGCTTAGGTTTTACCCTCTTGCAAAAAAGTGTTTGGTTAGGGCCAGCCCCCTTACCCAAAGAGTTAATAGATTATTTTAAAGAAATGGATATTCTGCCCCATCTCAAATTTTTTGAAGTAAAAGAATCGGATATTGTGTAAATTTTTTGTTGTTAACCATTTTTCTCGATCGTCATTTTTGGTTAACATGATATTTGCACCTTAAGTTTTAAAAAACTTAGGCCGGGGCGATTTTCGCCACGGCCTGTTTAGTCCTCGAATTCTTCGAGGCTATTAATATCTTCCTCCAGCTTTTTGATTGAAGCCTCCATGTTGAGAATGGTATCCCCGACCAAAGAGCGCGGATCATAGAGACCATCCTGAACAGCTTTTTTCAGTTTGGCCACCTCAAGAGAAAGATCTTTAAGGTGTGCCCGCAGCAAAGCAGTATTGGCAGTATTCATTAGAGGTTCTCCTTTCTCCCCTTTTTATACACCCATAGTCCCCAAAAGGGCAAGCTTTGGGGACTTGGCTTTTGATTTGAGGCTTATGGTAGAATGGACCCATGGCCGTGAACAAGCAACCGTTTGCTAATACTAAATTGAGAATTCCGCCGAACGATAGTGAGGCGGAGCAAGCTTTGCTTGGTTCGATTATGATTAGCCCAAAGTCGCTCGGCGAGATTGCCGACTTTCTTAAACCTGAAGATTTTTATTCACTTCGCCATCAAAAAATTTATCGCGCCATGATTGAATTGGCCGAGGTTGGCAACCCGGTCGACATTGTTTCAGTTTCGTCTCGACTTAAAGATTCGGGTCAAGTCGAAAGTGTTGGCGGTTCAAGTTATATTGCCGAGCTGGCCAATAAAGTTCCCTCCGCTTCAAACATCAAACATTATGCCGAGCTAGTTCATAAAAAAGCTGCCTTGCGTGGACTCATTAGCTCGGCCGATCAAATCTCCGAGCTTGGCTATCGTGAGCACGAAGACGTGTCCGACATTCTCGATCGTGCCCAAAAAATTATTTTCGGCCTTGGCACTTACGCCAGTAAAAAAGTTACTAATATTAAAGACGCTTTGAGCGAAGCTTGGGAACGTTTTGATCATTTGAGTAAAAATGAGGGCGCCATGCGTGGCGTGCCCACCGGCTTTCGTGATATTGATAGTAAGCTGGCCGGCCTGCAAAAATCCGATTTAATTATCCTCGCCGCTCGCCCCTCGATGGGTAAAACCTCCCTCGCTTTAGACATTGCTCGCCATGTCGCCTGTCGCGAAAAAATCCCAACCTGCATCTTTTCGCTCGAAATGAGTACCCAACAATTAACCGACCGTTTGCTAGCAGCCGAAAGTTTTGTTGATTCGTGGAAA
>JBAZNO010000030.1:0-7031 GCA_041649195.1 Minisyncoccota bacterium
GGAAGTCTTTGGCCTTCCGCCTTGTCTTCCAATCTTACGAGAAAACTCTTTCTGATGAGGAGGCGAATAAAGAGATGGAGAAAGTTATCGAAGCTTTAGAAAAAGAATCTTACGAAGTTCGCAAATAGATTTAGGCCATTTTTTGCTCTAAAATCAAGTAATAATCCCCTTTGTTTTTAGGGGTGGATTGTGCTATAATAGGCCTATAATTATGGCAAAAAAGGAGACAAAAACTCGTAAATATGGTGCCGAGGATATTGTTGTTTTGGAGGGTTTAGAGCCTGTTCGTAAGCGCCCCGGTATGTACATTGGCTCGACAGGAACCGACGGCTTACACCACCTTCTGATTGAGATTTTCGACAACTCGCGCGATGAGGCGATGAACGGTTTTTGTGATGAGATTGAAGTGGCGATCCTTCCGGGTAACGCTATTCGTATTGTCGACAATGGTACTGGTATCCCCGTCGATGTTCACAAGAAGACGAAGGTCTCCGCTCTCGAGACCGTGCTCACCGTTCTCCATGCTGGTGGTAAGTTCGAGGGTGACGGTTATAAAATTTCTGGAGGTCTGCACGGTGTCGGTGCTTCGGTTGTTAATGCTCTCTCTACCACCCTTAAGGCCGAGGTTCATCGTGATGGTGGTAAATATGCGCAAGAGTATGAACGCGGTAAGAAAAAATATAATGTTAAAAAAGTTGGGAGTTCTAAACAGCACGGTACCGTTATCACTTGGCAACCCGACCCAACCATTTTCTCCGAATTAGTTTACGATTGGGATCGGATTGTGGCTCATTTGCGCGGGCAAGCCTACCTGGTTAAAGGTTTGCGCATTCGGGCGATTGACGCGCGTGAGGCTGGTAAAATCGATACCGACAAAATCTTTTTCTTAAAAGAATTAGAGTTAGAGGCGCCCAACAAAACTTTTTATTTTGAGGGCGGGCTTTTGTCACTTGTTCGTTATTATAATCGCAAAGACAAACCACTCCATCGCGAAATTTTTTATGTCGAGAAGGAGGCTAACGACGTGGCGGTTGAAGTAGCCTTACAATATGTCGATGATATTGATGCCAAAGAAACTAGTTTTACCAACAACACCATCACGCCTGAAGGCGGGATGCACTTAACCGGCTTTCGCACGGCGCTTACTCGCATCCTAAATGATTACGGCAAAAAGAATAATATTTTAAAAGAAAGTGAGGGCAGTTTAACGGGCGATGACGTGCGCGAAGGGCTCACGGCGGTGGTCTCGGTTAAGTTACGTAACCCACAATTTGAGGGCCAAACCAAGTCCAAATTGGGGAGCGTAGAGGCTCGCGGGGCCGTCGAAACGGTCTTTGGCGAGGCCTTTAACGCCTATTTAGAAGAACACCCAGACGACGCCCGATCGATCATCAGCAAGTCAATTTTGGCCCTAAAGGCCCGTAAGGCGGCCAAAGCGGCCAAGGATAGCGTTATTCGTAAAGGGGCCCTTGAGGGCATGACCTTGCCGGGCAAATTGGCCGATTGCCAGAGTCGCGATCCTGAAGATTCGGAGCTCTTCATTGTGGAGGGAGACTCAGCCGGTGGTTCAGGCAAACAAGGGCGTGACCGCTATACTCAAGCCATCCTCCCGCTTAAAGGTAAAATTTTAAATGTGGAGAAAGCCCGGCTGGATAAAATGTTGGCCTTTAAAGAAATTAAATCCTTAATTATTGCGATGGGGGTGGGGATTGGCGACATGATGGATCTCGCTAAACTTCGTTATCATAAAATTATTATCGCGACCGATGCCGACGTGGACGGGGCGCATATTACCACTTTGCTCCTCACCTTTTTCTTTCGTTATTACAAACCATTGATTGATGAAGGCCGTATTTTTATTGCTCAACCACCGCTTTATAAAATTAAAAAAGGTAAAGAAACGGTTTATGCTTATACCGACGAAGAAAAAGCTAAAGTAATAAAATCCATGGGCGGCAACGAAGCTGAAGTCAAAGAAATAGATGATTCGGTAGAAACAGATGTCGCCCCAGAAGAGAATGAAGAGAGCGAAGAAACAGAAGCCAAAACTAAATCAAGCAAAATTTCGATCCAGCGCTACAAAGGTTTGGGCGAAATGAATCCGGAGGAATTATGGGAAACGACCATGAATCCAGCTTCGCGCATTCTCAAAAAAGTGACCGCGCCGGATGTTGAAGAAGCCGATAAAACCTTCGACATTTTGATGGGCTCCGAAGTTGAACCAAGAAAGATTTTTATCCAGACGCATGCGCATCTAGCGAATATTGATGTTTAGAAGCTCGGTTGACGGGCAAATTTAATGCTGGTATAACTAAATCAGAAATGCAAGGTTAACCGAAAGGAGGCTTTATGCCTGATAAAAAAGTTTTGGCCTGTGGCGATTGTAATGCGCCAATCAGTCGGGGCACGGTCGTGGCGGTTCATGTCTCGTGTCAACAGTTCAAAGAGGCAAGTCCCTGCGCCGCCTGTGGGCGATTGCATTGGCTTGAAGATGGAACGCCTGTCTCTAACCGTGGCGGACGGCCGGCCTTCTACAAAGACCAGCGGATGTCCGTTATTAACGCCGAGGGGGTCAAGGAAATTATTGACCCTGCCCACTTTCTCGTCCGCGGAGAAGAAGAGGGAGAAGAGGAAGGGGGAGAATAATATTTATCATCGAAACCGCCCGTGGGGTCGCGTCGCGACCCCACGGGTGAAATTTTTATTTTCTTTCTTTTATTTCGGTGAGAATTTTTTGAATGAAATCAGCGAGGGACATTTTTTGACCCTTTTCTCCCTTGTCCTCCGAAGCTTTAGCGGAGGAGGAGCGAGTTTCAACCGTAATCATTTTTTCTTCCATTTCTTTATCGCCTAAAACGAGGAGGTAGGGGAGTTTTTGCATTTTGGCATTGCGGATTTTTTTGCCAAGGGTCTCGTTGCTTTCATCTAGTTCAACTCTAATATTATTTTTCTTCAATTCCTGCTCAACCGATTTGGCATAGTCCATTTGCTTTTCACTAATCGGCAAAATTTTCACTTGTACTGGCGCGAGCCAAGTTGGGAAGGCGCCAGCGTAATGCTCGATAAGGAAGGCAAAAGTTCGTTCAAGGGCGCCAATGGCGGAACGATGGATTAGCACCGGGCGTTTTTTATTTCCCTCGCTGTCGACATATTCCATATCAAATTTCTCAGGTAAGAGAAAGTCGATTTGCGCGGTAAATAAGGTATCTTCTTTGCCGTTGGCATTTTTGGCTTGCACATCAATTTTGGGTCCGTAAAAAGCGGCTTCATCAAGCGCCTCGGTATAAGTAAAATTAGCTTCATCAAGGGCCTCTTTCATCGTTTTCTCGGCTTTTTCCCACAGGGCGTCATCGGGATAATATTTTTCTTTATTATTGGGATCACGTTTCGAAAAGCGATAGGAAACGATATCGGTAAAACCGAGTCCGGCCATCCCTTCTTCAATCAAGGCGAGTACCCGTTTAAATTCATCCTTGAGCCCTTCGGGCGTAACAAAAATATGGGCATCGGTTAATTGAAATTTGCGCACGCGGATCATCCCCATTAATTCGCCAGATTTTTCGTAGCGATTATAGTCGGCAATTTCCGCATAACGCACGGGCATGTCCTTATAGCTCCAAGCCTTGCGTTGATACATGCGGATATGATGTGGGCAAGCCATTGGCCGAAGATAAAATAGGTCGCCATCCATATCAATTGGGGCATACATGTTTTGGCTATAATGATCGAGATGGCCCGAAGTTTTATACAAATTTTCTGAACCAAGATAGGGGGTTGAAACGTGCTCATAATCATATTTGCGCTCCAGCTCACGGGTAAAATTTTCTAACTCAAATTTAATGGCCGTGCCTTTGGGTGTCCACATGGGGAGGCCCTTACCGATTTTTTCGTCAATAAAAAAGAGGTCTAATTCTTTGCCCAATTTTTTATGATCGCGGGCTTCGGCTTGGACGAGCATTTCAAAATAATCATCCAATTCTTTTTTATTAGCAAAGGCGATGCCGTAGATGCGGGTGAGCATTTTATTTTTTTCACTCCCTTTCCAATAAGCGCCGGCAATCCGTGTGAGATGAAAAGCGTCGCGGGCAATTTCGTTGGTGCTCGCGACATGGGGTCCAGCGCAAAGATCAACCAGATCGTGCGAACGATAAATTGAAATCGGCACGATTTCACCCTGAGCTTGTCGAAGGGCAATTTCATTAACTAATTCAAGTTTGTATGGCTCATTGGCAAAAATTTCGCGAGCTTGGTCGGCACTAATTTCTTCACGGACGAAGGCGATGTTTTGGCTAATTAAAGCGCGGACATCCTTTTCTAATTCTAATAAATCATTTTCGGCTGGGACGGTTGGGCCAAAATCAAAATCATAATAAAAACCGTTTTCAATAGTTGGACCGATGCCTAATTTGGCTTCAGGATATTTGGCCTTAACGGCGATGGCTAATAAATGAGCGAGGGAGTGTCGAATTTTGTTTATACTGAGCTCTGTCGAAGTATCGATATTTTCCATAGATTTTAATTAATTAGCTTTTAAAAAGAAATCGCCCCGATAAAACACAAAAGTGTTTTATCGGGGCGGGGAAGTATTTATTTATTCCACGCGGTTCCACCCGATTTTGTTCTCTTTATTGATTAGATTGGGCCTTTTTCAGAATCCGCCACAGCGGATCGATAGTTGGTAGCTATCGCAATATCTAATGTAACTTAATGTTAAGTCTTATTGGCTAAACTGTCAAACTTTTATTTTCTTGACAATAAATAGTTATGGGTATATACTCAATACTAGGTCGTATTATTAGTTCCTAACCTATCAAAATTATGCCTAGATTAGATGGAACTGGTCCCCGAAGCCAAGGTCCGAGAACTGGCCGAGGTCTTGGTAATTGCCAAGGTCTAGCTGGTCGTCTCTGTCGTTGGTGTCCTTTTGCTAGTGGTGGAAAAACTCTTACTAAAGAAGAGCAAAAGAAGCTCTTGCTGGAAGAGAAAGAAGCCATTGAACAAGAGTTGGCTGATTTGGATAAATAATCACCAACAGATAAAATAGCCCTTTCTGGGTGATTTTATCTGTGAGATAATAAATAAAACATTATGCCAAGACCAAGATTGTGTCGCCGAATAAACTTTAGCCCGAATGTGCGGTACTTTAAGCCCCAAGGTATTCCTTTGCGGGAGCTTGATGAAATTGAGCTGACTCTGGAAGAGTTGGAAGCTTTGCGGTTGAAGAATGTTGAGGGATTAGAACAGACTGAAGCGTCCAAGAAAATGAAAACCTCGCAAAGCACTTTTCAGCGCATTCTTACTTCGGCTTATAAAAAGATTACCGAAGCGCTTATTGAAGGAAAAGCAATCAAAATAAATGAATAAATACTTGACTTTTTTCCACGGAGGGCGACAACTCAAACTGGTCGAGGTTGAACCTCGACCAGATCCTGTTGCTTAAATTGCCAAATTGTTGTACCATTAAATTATGAAAAAATATCTAATTGCTCTGGTCGTCATTGTTTTAATTATTATTGTTGCCGGGGCTGTTTATTTAAAATTAAATAATTCCTTGATAACTGTCCCGGCTCAAGTCGTCTGCACTAAAGAAGCCAAAATTTGCCCAGACGGTTCGTCAGTTGGCCGAACAGGTCCCAAGTGTGAGTTTGAAGAGTGTCCTTTCACTCCAGACGCGATAGATGAAATGGCTGATTGGAAGACTTATAAAAATGAAAAATATGGATATGAAGTAAAATATCCTAGCGATTGGACGGTCAGTGATTCAAGTTACACATACCAAAACAATTCTTCAATTAGTTTTAGACTTTCTGCCCCTGAGAGAGTAATACCCCAATCCGGTGGGGAGCCAGCTTCTTTTAGTATGTTGATCTGCAAAATTAATGGCATATTTACAGATATTTGTAATACAGAGGGGAAAGAAGACATTTTGTTCATGTATCCTAAAAAGTTGGGCGATCAAGCTGTTAACGAAGTGGGTGGTATTTCTAATTTTATCTTAGCTTCTGAAGAATATTCCACTGCAATGAAAATTCTAAAAACTGTAAAATAACTAAAGCTCCTTCACCGCTTCAATAATAATACTTGGTTCACCCCGCCTTCGCTAAAGCTACGGACGGGCAAGCATTGCGGTGGTTATTATGCTATCTATAACTCTTTGACTGCTTCTATTATGATAGAGGGCTCTCCATTTCTGTGGCTGATTTTTCCGCGCAGGGCAACCACTTTGTCGGGGATGAGGAGGTCCTTATATTTTTCGTAAACGTCGGAGAAGGCGACGGCTTCGATGGCGTCGGTGAAGTCAAACATTTTAACAAAGGCCATCCGCTTATTATTTTTAGTAATAATTTCGCGGACGGTATCAATCACGCCACCGGCCACTGCCGGGAAGCCTTCTTTTTGTTCGCGATGATGTTTGATCGTATTTTCGGGTTTATTAAATTTATCGCGATAAGGTTCGAGTGGATGACCCGAGACATAGAGTCCGAGCAATTCCTTTTCCCAAGCGAGTTTTGTTTTTGGGTCAATCGGTTCAGTTTCTTTTAATCTCAAGAGGGCTGGTGCTGATTCGACGGGCATTAAACCAAAGAGTGAAGTTTGATTGGTATTGGCGCCCAACTCCTGGCGATTGAAGGCGAGAGACTCGTCAACATTACCTAAAATTTGCCCACGCTCAATCCCGAGGCTATCAAAAGCGCCGGCCTTGGCTAAGGCCTCGAGAGACTTTTTATTCATATTTTTATGTTTAACGCGGGAGAGAAAATCGGCAAAATCTTTGTATAGGCCATTTTGCTTTCGCTCGTCAATAATAAAATGGGCAATTTCTTGGCCGAGATTTTTGATTGTGACTAAACCAAATCTAATTTTATCGACGCCGTCCGTATTTTTCTTTGACAATAATTCGGCGGCCGGAGTTAGGCCAGTGGCGCCCAAACCTTTAATAACGGTGAAGTCTTCAAAACTTTCATTAATGTCTGGCGGTAAGACTGGCAAATTCATCCGTCGACACTCAGTAATAATTTCAGCAATTTTTT
>JBAZNO010000031.1:0-6661 GCA_041649195.1 Minisyncoccota bacterium
ATACTCGTGTCACCACTAATCCAGAGGTTGTTAACGCTGGCGTTGTTAAGCGTGAAGGTATAATGAACCGGGTATTTAACAACCGGGCCACTTGCCACGTCAATGATACCAGTACCGGCAGCAGCAGAAGGACCGCTGACAGACAAAGCGTTGGCAGTCAAGGTAATGTTGTTAGACACAACATCGGCCGTCGCAGAAGCTCTGGCCACACCACTGATCGTCGCAGCATTGTAATTGGCGTCAACCGCGGTAATGCCAGAGGCATCCAAGGTGGTCGAAGCGGCAAAGTTGGTACCAGTAGCCGCGACATCAACCAATACTTTGAGTTCCTTGTTCACATCTTGAGACAAAGGAATATTCAAGTTGGTGAAGGTGGCAACACCTGTACCATTACCAGTGAATGAAGCGGCACCATAGCTCGTCGCGCCATCAACGATGCGAACATTGCTGATGTAGCTGGAGACTGCGCCATAATTCGGGTCAGTGGTAATGTTAACGACTAAGCCGTTAACCGTTGAGCTCTGATTTTGTGAGCGCAAGCGGAAATCAGCCAATTCAACGTTAGAGGTAGTAACCGTGGTTGAGATAGTTTTTGGTCCGGCAAGCGGAGAGTTCTGCGATAAGGTCGGGATAATGTCAGCAGCTGAACCAGTTGAAGACAAGGTTACGCTGTTAACATTGGTTTGACCAGCAGAGAAAGTTCCAACAGTTAAACCAGTTGAGTCAGTATAGCCACGGCCATTAATGGTGCGGATAGCACCAGTCGGGATAGCAATACCAACGGTTTGACCAGTGATTTTATCGCTGGCAGCCAAGACATCAACGAAGACCGTTAAGGTCGCATCGGTGCCCGGGGTAACAACATAGCTCATGTTCTCAAAGCGGACCAAGTAATCAGCACCGATAGTAACTTCAGTTACATCGGAAGCGCTGGTAAGAGTCTTGGTGGCCAAGACCGCGCCAGTTTGATCCTTAAGGGTCAACTTGACGAAATCAAGCCATGGGCGCTCGGTGAAGTGAACGTCTAAACGATTGACATTAACTTTACCACCAGTCGCTTGTAAGCGAACAGCATAGACACCCTTATCCACATCACCCTTCTTTAAGGTTTGGCTCAAAGAAACGGCGGGAGACAAGCTAACGGTAACAGAACCGTCAGATTGATCCGGGGTAAAGACTGTGCCAGTAGATCCCGGGGTACCCGGGGTAACAACAGGAGCAGCTTCAGCTAAAGCGGCAAGAGCAGCGCGGCTAAGCGGTCCAAAAAGACCGGAGGCCGGGCTAACATCATTGGCTTTTTGCCATTCGATAACAGCTTTTTTGGTTAAATTACCAAAATAACCTAAGGCACCGTCCCAATCGAGCAAGCCTTCATCAATAAGATATTGCTGAAGAGCTTCAACTTCTTCACCCCTGCTACCAAGAGTCAAAGTCTTAGTAATGGTCGGGACAGAACTGGAAACAGTGGCGGAGCCACCTTGCAAGGCCTTAACTTGTGCAGTTAAAGTCGCAATTTGTGCGAGCAATTCATCAACGGTAGCAGCACTCGCCACATTGACGAGAGCAAAAACCGCGACGATACTCAGAACTAAAGCGAATTTTTTCATGATTAATAATTTACTTAATAATACTAAACTTGTAATCGCTAATAATTTGTTGGCTCGTACACCTCGACGCCAACGAGCAAGTAATAAGCAACGAGATAAAAACTTATTAATTATTCGCTGGCAACGAGAGGACGACGGAGCATTTCGGCCAAGCTTATCGACCAAGTTGGACGAAATTTTTTACCAATATTTTACAGATCATTTTCAACCGAAAAATAATATTAGGTTGTCAACGACCTTCACTCAATATTATACTCTCCCGTTCAAACGTAAACAAAAAAGCTTTGTGGATAACTTCTTAACAGACTCAAAGCAAGCTATATTTCCGCTTCAAAACAGGTGTAAATATTGTATACTAAAAGGGACTTTTGGTCAAATATTAAGCCCCTAAATCTGGACCTGACTTTTTAGGCAAGAAGATAGCGACTCCAGCGTCGATCTCCCTTCTTTTTTAAGACCCCTTTTTGAACTAAATCAGCCAATTCGCGCTGGATGGTCTTGGCGCTACAACCCTCGACCGCCTCGGTGATGTCCTTTATTGAAATCCAGTCTTTTCCCTTGAGAAAATCCAAAATAACCCCCCGCCTGGAGTCCTTGGCGACGTCCCGATTTTTGTGTGGCAAGCGGTTTATTTTTAAATAAGATGGCGTTTCTAGCTGGGGGCGAGACTCTGGCAAAGCCTGATTTACCAAGGGAGATTCGAGTAATTGTTCAAGACTATTCCCTTTAAGTTTATGCTCAAGCGATTGTTTGAGGGTAAGATATTCCTTTTTCAACAAGGCAAGATTCATTTCGGAAATAAAGTTTACCGCCAAGGACAAATCCAACAAAGACAAAAGATGATTGACTTTAAGTAGAACTGTCTCAAGGCCGGGGAGTTTATAAAGTGGCGAGATATGTTGGTCATGACTTAGGGTCATGTCCGATAAAATTTCCAAGGCTTCTTCTCGTAAACGCCATTTAATTGGCTCATTATCGTTGATAAGAGAGGTAACAAGATAAATGGCTTGGGTCAGCTTTTGGACCTTTAAAGACAGATACTTATCGTCCTTTATTTGATTGTCCTTTGGGTTGTCCATATTGGCCAATGTCCTTTACGCGTTATTTTTTCTATTGTCCCTTATTATATACTTGTCCAAGAAAATGTCCAATGAGCAAAAATTTCAACATTAAGACTTATCTTGTTATAATTAACCCTGTAGAGTAAAAATTATTTAAATAATTTTATGATGCTAAAGCATCATTACTCAACAGGGTAAAGTAATAGCCATGAATATTAACGAAAAAAGTAATCAGAAGAAAAAGCGCGGGCGACCAGAGTCTAAAAATTCTCCGACTAAGCCAAAAGTTGAATATCTGAAAGCCGAAACAAAGCGAGCGATTTTGGCGGTATTATGTTTTGCCCTAGCTATCTTCTTTGTCCTTGCCAAATTTAATACCGGTGGTCCCGCTGGCCAATTAAGTTACCAGATTCTCGACAAACTTTTTGGCGCTGGTTTTTTATTAATACCCATTGTTCTTATTTTTTGGGGAGTTATCCTCCTTCGTTCAATTAAGGTTGGGCTAGCAGCGACACGAGCAATAAGTGGTGGCTTTTTTTTGGTAGCAATTTTAGGACTAACCAGCGTCATCTTTAAACCAGAGACGGGCGGTTTGGTTGGTTCACTTGTCGCCACTCCCCTTTTAAATTATTTTGCCTATTATGCCAGTCTCGTTTTCTTGGGAGCGGTGGTTTTAGTTTCGTTAATTGTCGCTTTTGATACCCACCAAATTTTGGGAATAGCCTTATGGCGAAAATTATTTTCCCGCTCCCCCAAAGATGAGTCTGCTGTTGAGACAGGAGAAAAAGAGCTCAAGATTAATGGCGAATCGGGCGATGATAAAGAAAGTCAGAATAAAATTGTTGATAACAAAAGAGACGAGGAAAAAAATAGAGAAAAAGAAGGAGGCAGAGATAAAGATAGCGATGGCTTACTGGGTGCCTTCCCCCTCTTTGGCCGGAAAACTAAGGCCGGAGCCTTTGTCCCCCCGCCAATATCCCTCCTTGAACAAGACAGTGGCAAACCCAACGCTGGCGATATTAAAGCTAATGCCAATATCATTAAAAGGACTTTAGCCAATTTTGGCATCACGGTTGAGATGGATGAGGTCTCGATTGGCCCAACCGTTACCCGTTACGCCCTCAAACCAGCCGAGGGAGTTAAGCTCTCCCGCATTGTTGCTCTCCAAAATGACCTGTCTCTTTCGCTGGCTGCTCATCCCCTACGCATTGAGGCGCCAATCCCCGGCAAATCACTGGTCGGGATCGAAGTGCCCAATAAAGTTAAAGCGATCATTCGCCTGGCCTCTCTTCTCTCCACCGCCGACTATAATGACAGCCATCACCCACTTTATGTTGCTTTGGGCCGAGACATTTCGGGCGCACCTCGTTATGCCAATATCGCCAAAGCTCCCCACATGTTAATTGCTGGGGCCACCGGATCTGGTAAATCGGTAACTATTCATACTATCATCAATTCTCTCCTTTATCGTAACCCGCCCGACCAATTGCGCTTCATCATGATTGACCCGAAACGAGTTGAATTAACTCTTTATAATAAAATCCCCCACTTGTTAACTCCAGTGATCACCGAGCCCAAAAAAGCGATCGCCGCTCTTCGCTGGCTAGCCAAAGAAATGGATCGTCGCTATGACATCCTTGAGGCCGAAGCAGTGCGCGATATCCAGTCTTACCACAAAGCAATGTCGGCCAAGCCTCAAACCGAAGAAGTTGAGCATATGCCCTATATCGTGGTGATTATTGATGAATTAGCCGATATCATGACTTCCTACCCCCGAGAATTGGAGGCGGCAATTGTTAGGCTCGCCCAAATGTCTCGCGCCGTTGGCATTCATCTCCTCCTCTCTACTCAACGTCCATCAGTGGAAGTTATCACCGGCCTAATTAAAGCTAATATCCCTTCGCGAATCGCCATGCAAGTAGCTTCGCAAATTGATTCCCGCACGATCTTGGATGCGGCAGGTGCCGAAAAATTACTTGGCGCGGGCGATATGCTTTATATCTCGGGCGAAATGTCCAAACCCGTTCGCTTACAATCAGCCTTCATTACCGAAGAAGAACTCAAAAAAGTTGTTGCCTACTTAGCCAATCAATATGCCGACAGCTTGCCAAGCGACCTAAATCTTTCGGCCGAAGAGGCCATTTCGAATAGCAATGGAGCCAGTGGTGGCAATGGTAAATCAGCTCTTTTTGCCGACGATTTTAGCGGGGATGGCTCTGACGACGATCTCTACGAAGATGCTCGGGCCGCCGTAATGGAAGCGGGCAAAGCCTCGGCCTCCTATCTCCAACGCAAACTCAAAGTTGGTTATGCTCGCGCCGCTCGTCTCTTGGATATGCTCGAGGAACACGGCGTAATCGGCGCCGGTTCGGGAGCCAAACCACGAGAGGTATATGGCTCTCGCATCAACGAAGAAACCAATGGCGTTAATGATTTTGCCCCTTAATTATTATGACTCCGCCAACCAAAAGAAAAGATTATCGTTGCTTAATTAAACCATTTTTGGTAATTTTAGTTGTCGTCCTAATTGTTGGTTATTCAGGCTTAAAATTAAAAGATCTTTTGATCGGACCCCAGATAATTATTTCTTCGCCCAGTGACGGGTCGACAATTTCGAAGAATATGGTTAATGTTAAGGGTAAGGCCGAACGGATTAGCCAACTTTATTTAAACGGTAAAAAAATCTTTACCGATGAGGCCGGCAATTTTAATGAGCCCTATCTCCTCGCCAGCGGTTATAATCTGCTCGAAATTATTGCCCACGATCAATTTGGCCGACAAATTACCAAGAAATTACAATTAACCACGATTTAAATTATGGCAAAAAAACCAAAAGCAGCAAAAGAGGTGGGGGCAAATATCGCCGACACGATCCGCGCAATTCAAAGTAAATTTGGCGACGAATCAATTATGAAATTTGGTGACAAACCACGCGTGGGTGTTGACGCTATCCCGACCGGCTCCCTCGCCCTTGATGCCGCCTTGGGCATTGGAGGCGTACCTCGTGGACGCATTATTGAGATCTTTGGGCCTGAATCCTCCGGCAAGACGACTCTCGCCCTTCACATTGTCGCCCAGGCCCAAAAGAAAGGTGGCATTTGCGCCTTCATTGATGCCGAACATGCCATGGACCCGGAATATTCCAAACGCCTCGGTGTTAAAATTGACGAGCTCCTCATCTCCCAACCAGATTATGGCGAACAAGCCCTCGAAATCTCGGAGAGCCTTGTTCGCTCGGGCAAGATTGATGTCGTGGTCATTGACTCCGTCGCCGCTCTCACACCCAAGGATGAAATTGAGGGAGACGTTGGCGATTATCATGTGGGCAAACAAGCTCGCTTAATGTCGCAGGCTTTGCGCAAAATGACCTCCATTGTTGACCGCAGTAAAACCGTTGTCATCTTTATCAACCAAATTCGCATGCAAATTGGCGTGATGTTTGGCAACCCCGAAACTACCCCGGGCGGTAAAGCTTTGAAATTTTATTCTTCAGTCCGCATGGACGTGCGAAGAATTGCCCAAATTAAAAAAGGTGAAGAAGTAATTGGTGGGAGAATTCGCGTGAAAGTGGTTAAGAACAAAGTGGCCGCTCCTTTTCGTCAAGCGGAATTTGACCTGCTTTATAACGAGGGCATCTCCCCTGAAGGTGAATTGCTCGCGCTGGGCGAAAAATATAATATCGTTCATAAATCAGGCGCCAGCTATTCATACGGGACAGGAAAATCCGAGGTAAAGCTTGGCCGTGGTTACGACTCCGCCCGGCAATACTTACGCGAAAATCCCAAAATCAAAGACGAAATTTTAGAGAAAGTTAAGCCCTTACTCTCGGGGGGTGGCGCTGTCGAAGAAGACTCAAGCGAGGAGTAGCAAGCCAGACAAGCCAATAAAAATGTCTGGCCGAGCGTAGCGAGGAGAACCGAGGACTTTTTAGTGGCTTGGTCTGGCTTGCGGATTATCAATTTTTCAGTTAGTATCTTAAGGTCATGTTAGAAT
>JBAZNO010000032.1:0-6644 GCA_041649195.1 Minisyncoccota bacterium
TTTTTATTTTTAACGAGTAAATCAGCTTGCTCAGCCAAAAGATCATTTTTCTCCTCGTCGCTCAATTTTTTTGAAAGAATTTGTCCCTTTATCAAAACCGGAAAAAGCTTTCCTACCGACTCAGACCAAGACGGCCATTGATGCTTTTCTTTTTTAGACAATAAGTCTTTGGGTTGATGACAATACTCAAATAAAAGACTGGCCAGACTCTCTGGTGAAGCTAAGTCAAAAAAGGTAGCGCGACCATTCGCCAACTCTCGAAAAATGGGGATATCGCTACAAAAAACTTTTAAGCCCGCTTGCCAAGCCTCGACAATCGGCAAACCAAAACCTTCGACAATTGAAGGAAAAATTAAACCGGTGGCATTTTTGTAGGCAAAATCTAAATCATTGTCATCGGCGCTTCTCACCAGAAAAAGCCTTTTGTTATAAAATCGATGATTTTTTATCTCGGCCAAGAGATTTTCGTTGCGCCAGCCCGCCTGACCAATAAAAATCAATTTGGCCTTTCCACCTCGGCGCCAAAAAATATTAAACGCGCCTAGAGCATAGCGATGATTTTTACGCGGCTCAATCGAGCCAACCATGATAAAAACCGGCTGGCCACCCCCAAACAAAGAGATAAAAGATTGGCTGGCTTTTTGCCGATCCTTAAAATCTAAATGAGAACCAAGATAAAAATAATCAGTCGCCGGTTTATTAATTAAAGTTTTATCGTTTTTTAAATATCTCTCAACTTCTTTTTTAGCGGTTTGAGAAATGGCAATTAATTGGGCGGAGTGCCTAATCGCCAGATCAAACCAATCCTTAAAGATCCCGGGGCTATCTAACGACACTGTATCGGGATGAGTCAGGGGAATTAAATCATAAATAATTGTTTGGACATTTCCACCTTTAAGTTTAAAGTCTATTACCGCCAAACGATACTCAATTAGCGCCGAAATTTCGGGAATTAATAAAATATTGCCGGCTTGGGTTGAGTAATTATCTAATCTTTTTTCTCTGATATTTTTTAATAGAGCCCGCCAATGTTTAAGCCCCCTGATTTTATTTTTATCTCTAATTGCTTCAACTGGGGGGACAACAACAAAATGACCGTTTTTTAAAATAACCGGTTTAACCTGATAACCAAAGCTTGGGCCGATAATCGAGGCCTGGCTAATGAGGTTGCGAATGACGCGCTGAATCCCCGTATTTGAACCAGAATAATAGGTATGGGTACAATCAATGAAAAGAGTGTTGGCCATATTAATTCCTAATTAACGTTATTGGCACTTTGGTACTTGGTCACAATTTCTCGAGCCGGACCAGCCGCAAAAACTTTACCACGATCTAGCCAGAGGGCTTCGTGGCAATATTTCTCGATCAGCGATAGGTCATGGCTAACCAAAACAACATTGGCTCCAGTACTTAAAATTTCCTCCATCTTATTAATCGCTTTATTTTTAAATGCCAGGTCAGTGCCGGAATCCAAAGCCTCATCAATTAATAAAATATCTGGATTGTGATGCTTAAGGCAAAAGATGGTAGTTGAAAAACTTAAGCGCGAAATCATCCCCGAAGAAAATTTATAGACCGGCGTTTCGATATAATCTCCCAATTCAGAAAATTCTACAATCTCAGCAAAACGTTTTTTTATCTCTCCGGGACTTAAACCCAGTAAAGAGCCGATCAAAAAAATATTTTCGCGCATTGTTAATTTAGGCATTAATCCTTGGCCAAAGCCCGTTAAATAGGCGACTTGACCCCGCAAATCAACTTTACCCTCGTCGGGCTGGTAAATACCGGCCAAGAGTCGCAACAAAGTAGACTTACCCGAACCATTGCGACCGATAACTCCTACAATTTGCCCGTCAGCTGGAGAAAAATCGAAGTCGCGTAAAACCCAAACATTTTGGTTATTTTGAGAAAGATTAAAAATCGATAACAAGCGCCCAAGAATTCCCTCCTTTTTCCGGAAATTTAAATTAAATTTTTTACCTACCCCTTGTAAATTAATTCTCATAGATTTTCGGCAAATTTATTTTTCACTTTATAAAACAGCCCCCAGCCTAAAACAAAAGTTGCCAAGCTAACAACCGCAATCAACAAAATAATTTTTAGGCCTGGCCATTGCCCATAAATAACCAGCCCGCGAGTAATAGTCAGATAAGCTGCCAAAGGGTTAAGTGCGAGCAACCACTTTGGCGAAGCGGCATAAAAAATCGGTGTGGCAAAAAACAATAATTGGGTAAAAAACTTCCAAACATTATTTAAATCCGAGACATAAACACCGAGAGCTGCCAAAATAAAAGACACGCCCAGAGTAAAGAGGGCAAAAAAGAGAAAAATCGCTGGATAAAAGACAAGTCCCGCGAGAGAAACGCTCCAATAAATCATTAGGGCCAGGAGAACGGCCAATTCAAAAACGTGAGAGAAAATAGTCTGAAACAAAACGGAAACAACTAGTGCTTCAGAATTTATCTTCATTGATTTGATAAAGAGACTATTACCGGCGATCACCGAAGTAGCCTGGCTGGTGACGGCGGAGAAAAAATTAAACAAAGCCAGCCCCCAAATTAGATAAAGTGGATATAATTTAATTTGCGCCCCAAGATTAGACCCAAAGACAAAAATCAAAATGGTAAAGAGTAAAATCGGGTCAAGAAGATACCACAAAACGCCGAGATAACTCCCCTCGGTTCGCAACTTAAAGTTAGCCTTGGCGAGAGATAGGCCGAGCCTAGATATCTTACGCAGATAAGCTTTCATCGGCTACAATATAGCGTATTTAGGGACAAAAGTCTCTTTTGGCAAAAAACATGCCCAGAGGCGATTTTGGATGTCTAAAAGAATCGACGGCAAAACCCTGACTCTCCAAGAATTCGGTTAATTCCTTAATTGTATATTTTTGGTAATTACCAACTTGAGCCCTCGCCGGGATATTTTCCTGCTCGTTGTACTCTCCCCCTATTTCATGATACTCGCCACAAATTTCTTGGACTTGGCTTAGCCGAGTACAGGAAAAGAGAATGGGGAATTCACTCCCCTCGCAATCAAGTTTTAAGAGGCGAATTGGCTGCCCCTGACAATATTCTCCTAAAACCTTGTCGAGAGAAATGGTTTTTACTTCAACTCCTTCGTTTTTAAACAAAACGTCTCCACCCCCCTTATTAGTCTGGTCAATCTGGTCTTCGCGAAAATAAAGGATAGGCATTTTCTCCAAGTCTGAGCGCCAAACGGCCAGCGGGTAAGTTTCAACTTTGAGTTCTTTTAAATTTTCTTTGGCCAAGCGATAATTCTCTTCCCAAGCTTCAAAGCCCAAAACTCGCCCAGCCCCTTTTGTCGCACAGGCATAACTAAAACTGCCGATATGCAGTCCAATGTCAATAATAATGTCCTCCGCTTCAAATTTCTCGGGCAGCCGATATTCATTAAATTGTGACTCATTAATTGACCTAAAAATATTTAGATCACTGGTTCCATCTCTAAGAATAAAGGGCATAGATTTCAAATTAGATGTTTATTAATAAAGGCTCGTCCAGAACCAGACTTTAAATATTTTTCAAATTCAAAGGCCTTATATTTATCTTTAATCGCAAAATAAAAATCTAATTTGAAAGGCAACCGATTAGCGGTTGCCGGAACGTAACCCTTCTCATGCCTCTCCATCCTTTCTTTTAGATTATCGGCACAGCCAACGTAGTATCCATCTTTGCACTTTAAACTATAGACATAATGCATAATTGTTTTTGAGCGGACAGTGTCACGCCGTAGCCAAGACTAGCTTTGGCGAATCCCGACTTCGCTAAAGCTACGTCGTGGCGAAGGCGGAGGGTGAGAGATTCGAACTCTCGGTGGGTTTCCCCACGCCACGTTTCCAACGTGGTGCACTAGACCACTATGCGAACCCTCCAGATTTTAATTATTCTCCCATTTGTCCTCCCCGCGTTTTAACTTTTTTTCATCATACTCAATCGAAGTGCCAAGGGAACCAATCGTGTTCATTATATAACTATATAAACCTTCCTTGGCCAAACTATCTTCTCCATCTTGAGAGATTCTAAGACTTTCATAAATTCGGTACTCTTCGACAAAATCATTAATTAATTCTGGATGTCTTAAACAATCTTTATATTTAACCCAAAAATAATAGTCCTCCTTATCTAGATCTTCTATTTTGAGAACCAGCTCTGGCTTTAAAACATCGGAAAAATGCCCAGACGTAATCTTTTTTGTTTTTTCTTTGTTCGCTATTTGGGCAATTTCTTGACGAAAAGCCGCTAAAGCCTCCGGGGTTGGACCAACTTCCTCAGCCGTTAATATCTCTGTTGTCATGATTTTCTGTCTTTAATTAATAGCTCAATTGCCTTAATTTAGCAACCCGTTCTTCGATCGGCGGGTGAGTCATAAATAATTTCGCCACACCCTTGGCGGCCTTAGCCCCAAAGGGATTTGAAATATACATATGAGCCATGGCATTACTCGCTTTTTTCAGCGGTTGACTATAGCCCCCGATCTTTTCAAGAGCGCCGGCTAAACCCTCAGGATAACGAGTCAGTAATGCTCCGGAGGAGTCGGCCAAAAATTCGCGTTGACGCGAAACCGCTAATTGAATTAGGGTCGCAATAATCGGTGATAAAATAATAAAGATCACCCCAACAATTGCCAAAATACCTCCCGCTTTATTGTCATCATCCCCGCCACCAAAAATAAGTCGCGAGCGAATAAACATGTCCGACAAAATCGCAATCAGGCCAACCAGCACTACAATCACCGATTGCAATAGGATATCCCGATTGCCGATATGCGAAAGTTCGTGGGCAATCACCCCCTCTAGCTCGTTTTTATTTAACATCCCGAGCAAGCCCGTCGTCACCGCCACGACTGCATGTTTTTTATCGCGACCAGTCGCAAAAGCGTTTGGCGCGGGGTCATTGATAATATAAATTTTCGGCATCGGTAGCCCGCCCGCGATAGAGAGATTTTCAACCAAGTGATAGAGCTCCATATTTTCGTCATGATTGGCCGGTTTCGCCCCAGCCATTGAGAGAACAATTTTGTCGCTCCACCAATAACTGGCAAAATTCATGACTAAACTAAAAATAATCGCGATATAAAGAATGGCTTGATTATTATAATAAAAACTAATCAGCCACCCCAGCGCAATAACGATCGCCAAAAACACGGCCATCAAAAGCCAGGTCCGGCGAGTATTACTTGCTTGTTGCGTGTAAAGCGTGGCCATCTTGTTTTACCAGATTTAAGTTTTTAGAATTTTACAGCCACTGGCTCGCGGGCAACCGAATCAGCCTCGAGTTGAAAGAATTCTTGCTTGGTGAATTTGAAGATGCCGGCAATGATATTGGAGGGGAAGGTATCAACTTTAATATTTAAGTCGCGCACATTGCCGTTATAAAAACGACGAGCCGCTTGGATTTTGTTTTCGGTATCAGAAAGTTCGGTTTGTAAACTGGTAAAACTCTCCACGGCGCGAAGTTGCGGATAAGCCTCAGCCACAGCAAACACACTTTTCAAAGCGCCTGACAAAGCATCTTCAGCTTTACCTTTTTCGGCTGGACCTTGGGCATTTAAGGCGTTGGCCCGAGCTTCGGTTACCTTTTCAAAAACACCTGACTCATGAGCCGCATAACCTTTGACCGCCTCGACCAAATTAGGGATCAAATCATAACGACGCTTTAATTGAACATCAATATCGGCCCAAGCCTCTTTGGTTTGCGTGACCAAGCGCACAAAGCCGTTATAACCAAGAGCGAACCACGCGACAACGAGAACAACGATAATTAAAAGAATCCACAACATAATTTTTACTTGTCTCGATATTTAGTCGAGAAATTAATTTTAATAATTTATAAATACTAGATACTAGCCCCTACATACTACCCCGTATTGTAGCACAAAATCTACAAATAAACTAGAATAAAGAAATGCGAATTTTTGTAAAAGTCCGCCCTGGGGCCGGAGGCGATAAAGTGGAGAAAACTGATGATACCCATTATATTGTTTGGGTTAAAGAACCACCCCAGCATGGGCAGGCTAATAAAGGGGTAATTCGCGTCCTGGCTGATTATTTCGACAAATCCAAACCCCTCATTACCATCAAATCCGGCCACACCTCCTCGGCCAAAGTTATTGAAATCTAAAGATATTTGCCATCATACGATGGCTGTTCCACTGCGTGGGTTGCCTTTTTTGGGGGATTTGGTATGATAGGAGGCAATGTTAACTTTAAGCTCGGTTTTGCCGTATGCGCAGATTATTTTATCCGCCCTCTTGGTCGGAGCGATTTTATTACAACAAAGCGAGGGAAGTCTTGGCTCGGCTTTTGGCGGGGGTCAATCCGGTGCCTCAACCTGGCACACCAAACGCGGCCTCGAAAAACAACTTTTTATCGCCACCATCGTCTTAGCCATTCTTTTTGCCTTGTCGGCCGTCGCCGCTCTCTTCCTTCGCTAAAATTTTTAAATCTTACAACCTCCTCCATTTAAAAACGTGAAAAACAAATTCTTAGCCGAGCTCATTTTTAGTTTCGAAACTTTTAGCCGTCGAACAAAAATTCTTGTTGTTGTCTTATTGGTGATTTTTGTGGTTAGTGGCCTCCTCGTCCTTGAGCACCTAAATCAAAAGTTGATGGTTGATCGGCC
>JBAZNO010000033.1:0-6517 GCA_041649195.1 Minisyncoccota bacterium
AAAAAGAGGGTAAATCTCGTTTTGATTTTTCGCCAGAAGAATTGTATGGCGAGATTATGAAATTTACTCAAGCTAATAAAAGCGCCACGGAGGCGGACTTGCGCTCACTCGGAGCCTCGTGCGATTGGTCGCGCGAAAAATTTACGCTTGACCCTGGTATCATTCAAACTGTTTACGCCACTTTTAAACAAATGTCGGACGATGGCTTAATTTATCGTGGCAAAAGAATTGTTAATTGGTGCACCAAACATCAAACTTCCCTCTCCGATCTCGAAACCGCTCCGGTAACCAAAACTGACAAACTTTATTATATGAAGTATGGACCATTTACCATTGCCACTTCTCGCCCCGAAACAAAATTTGGCGACAAATATGTGGTGATGCACCCCGATGACCCGCGTTATATTGAATATAAAGAAGGACAACAAATCCCCGTCGATTGGTTAGAAGGTAAAATTACCGCCACCGTGGTTAAAGACCCCATCATTGATATGGAATTTGGCACTGGCGTAATGACCATTACCCCTTGGCATGATGCGGCCGACTTCGACATTGCCGAACGTCATAACCTAACCGGCGTCGAGGTGATTGATAAAAATGGCCGTTTAACCAGTGCCGCCGGCAAATATCAGGGTTTAAAAATTGAAGAAGCCCGAAAAAAAGTGGTTGAAGATTTACGGGCCTTAGGTTTGCTGGAAAAAGAGGAGGATTACGAGCACACCATCAACACTTGTTATAAATGCAATCGCACGCTTGAGCCACGTGTCATGCCACAATGGTTTGTCAAAATGGAACCGCTCGCTAAAAAAGCGATTGAAGTGGTTAAATCGGGCGAAGTTAAAATTATCCCCGACTTTCAAGAAAAAATTTATTTCCATTGGCTCGAAAATATTCGCGATTGGAATATTTCGCGTCAAATTGTGTGGGGCATCCCGATCCCGGCCAAGATTTGTACTAATCCTGAATGTGATTACGCAATTATTGACCCCATGGAGTATGGGGAACAACTCCACGGGGCAAGCAAAAAAAATAAATGCGAGAAATGTGGTGGAGAGTTAGTCAAAGACCCCGATACCTTTGACACTTGGTTCTCCTCCGGCCAATGGCCGTTTGCCACCCTTGGCTACCCAGACAATCCTGACTTTAAAACTTTTTACCCCACCGACGTGATGGAAACAGCCGCCGACATCCTCTTCTTTTGGGTGGCTCGCATGATTATGCTGGGCATTTATCGCACCGGCAAAATTCCCTTTCATACCATTTACTTGCACGGGATGGTTCGTGACGGTGCTCGCCAAAAAATGAGCAAGAGTAAGGGCAATGTCATTAGCCCAGTAGAGATTGGCGAAAAGTATGGTACCGACGCCCTGCGCATGGCTCTTGTCGTTGGCAACACTCCGGGCACGGATATGGCCCTCGCTGAAGACAAAATTAAAGCCTATAAACTTTTTGCTAACAAGTTGTGGAATGTGACGAGGTTTGTCCTCTCTTCCCTTCCCCCGACGACCCTTGAGAAGCAGCCCAAAGGGTCGTCGGGTGCGCTTACTGAAACTGATCAAAAATTAACTGAGAACTTAGACGCCTTATTAAAAGACATCACCACCGATCTCGATAATTATCGCTTCCACTTAGCCTCCGACAAACTCTATCATTATGTTTGGGATGAATTAGCCGCCAATATTTTGGAGGACAGCAAAACAATCTTCGCTGGTCCCGATACCGCGATTATAACCTCGCGCCAGCAATTTCTTCTCCACACCCTCAAAAAAATCCTCATCGCCTTGCACCCCTTCATGCCCTTCATCACCGAAGAAATCTGGCAATCAATAAAAACCCCGACGACCCTTAAGGGCGCCCAAGGGTCGTCGGGTGATTTACTAATGATCGAACCTTGGCCGATTAAATAATGAAACAAACTTTTACCATCGGGGTTTTTGGAATAATTAAGGACGACCAAAATCGCGTCCTTCTTTGTTTACGAAATGATTACGATTTATGGAATCTCCCCGGTGGAGGGTTAGAAAAAGGAGAAACGCCATGGCAAGGGGCCATTCGTGAAGTAAAAGAAGAAACAGGCTTAGACGTTGAGATAGTTAAATTAATTGGCATATATAGTAAACCAGACAAAGATGAAATTATTTTTTCTTTTGAGTGTAAAATTATTGGCGGAGAAATTACTTTAAATAATGAGGCTAAAGACATTAAGTGGTTTGCCTTTGACGAAATTCCTAAAAACACCTCCCCAAAGCAAGTTGAAAGAATTAGCGATTTACTAAAAAATCCAACAGGTTTGATTATGAAAGTTCAAGAGGGCGAATCTTCTATCGAGTTAATAAAACAAGGTAAATTAAGCGCTTGACAAAAAAAGCCCCACTGCTAGAATTAAGACATTAGGGCTTCGGCCTCCGAGAAAACCCCCGCAAGGGGGTTTTCGCTTGGTTAAATAAATTAGAATTTTTACCACAAAACTTTTTGCCTATGCTATAATTTAAGGGATGACTGGTGGCGCGAGCCAATTGAGTTTCTTTTTATTGCTAGCAGCAGTGGGCGGATTTTTGCCCACGATTTTTTGGCTCTGGTTTTGGCTCCACGAAGATAAGAAAAAGCCCGAACCAACCCGACTAATCATGAAAACTTTTATTGTCGGCGGCTTTTTTATTATCGCCGCCTTTTTACTCGAGAAATTAGCCTCACCGAGTGGTGACCTGGTTGGCAATATTCTCCTCGCTTATCAAAATAGTCTCTCCCCTTGGGTTATTGTTATGATTGGTTGGCCTCTAATTGCTTGGGCCTTGATTGAAGAATTTGTAAAATACTCGGCCGCTTATGTCGCCGCCCTCAAAAACAAAAATTTTGACGAGCCCATTGACGCGATGATCTACATGATCACCGCCGCTCTCGGTTTTGCCGCCGTCGAAAATTTTCTTTTCTTAATTAATGTTTTACATACTGATAATTTTGCCTTGGGTTCATTTCTTTTAACCGGTAATCTCCGTTTTCTTGGTGCCACCTTGCTTCATACTGTGACATCAGCTATTTTGGGCGCTTTTTTGAGCTTTAGCTTTTATCGTGGGGCAAAATTCAAGCTTTTAAGCGGGATCGTCGGTTTAGTGGTCGCTACCGCCTTGCATGCCCTCTTCAATTTCTTTATAATTATCAATGAGGGTAGTGGAGTTTTCCGCGTCCTCGTCGTTCTTTGGATGTTTGCGATGCTCGTGATCTTTCTTTTTGAAATTGTTAAACGTCTGGCCTATGCCAGAACCATTACTAAGCCCATTAATCAACAATCTTATGTTCAATAAAGATAAGCGTTCGTTTTTTGAAAGGATAACTGGCAGTATCTCGGTTAATGATGAAGACGAATTTGAAACTAAACCATCTTTAGAAAAAGCTTTTTCGCCTAAAATTAAAGTTAATGGTAATGCCAAAGAGTGGCTAGCTGAAGCTGAACCAATTGTTGAAGAAGTGGGCGAACTCTCCGTCGACGTTTACCAAACCGACAACGATATTGTCATCCAGGCCATGATTGCCGGTGTACGTTCCGAAGATTTGAATGTCTCGATTACCCGCGAAATGGTCACGATTGAAGGCCGTCGCCAAAAGACGAGCGAGGTAGAGGGTGATGGTTATTTTATGAAAGAATTATATTGGGGCTCCTTTGCCCGCAAAATTTTATTACCATGTGAGGTCGAGCCAAGCGAAGCGGAGGCTTATGAAAAAAACGGTTTGCTCACCTTGCGGATGCCCAAGATTGATAAGGAGCGAATGCAAAAAATTAAGGTTAGGTCGCTTTAGGTAGTAGTAAGTAATAAGTAGTAGGTAGTAAGCAAATATAAAAAGGATGGATCCAGAAACTAAAAAATTACTGCAAGAGGAGCTAGAAGTAAATAAAGAAAATAACAAGCTATTACAAAAGCTGGTTTGGTATCAAAAGTGGATGCGCTGGCTAAATATCGCCAAGTGGATAATTGTAGTTGGCGTCTCGCTCGGCGCCCTTTATATCATAACGCCAATGCTCAATAGCCTCTGGGACACCTATGCCGACCTCCTCGGCACAATCAAAGAAACCAGTGTCCAAACCTTGCCTAATCAATAGGATCCACCATGAGAACCAAATCCTCCCTGGTTTTTATAAGATAATATTTGCCAAAATTAAAATTAGAATCCAAATTGTTATACCCACGAATCCATAAAACTTCCAGTTTGGATGTGTTGGTTTTTCGTTACCTAAAAACCAAGCAGGAATATGGGACGCATTTATAAACAGTGCCCCAGTAACAAAAAGAATCATAAAAATAGATATAACCATCTTGGTGCCCAGGGCCAGGCTCGAACTGGCGACCCCTTCCTCTTCAGGGAAATGCTCTTCCAACTGAGCTACCTGGGCGTATCTATGATTACAATGTTAACAAAAAAATATCATCTTTTCAATGCCCGTATGTTGTCTAAAGTTATCCACAAAAATAGAGGGTTTGTTGGTAAAACATTTTATGCTATACTGGAGTAATGCCGATATGCAAACTTTGTAACAAAAATTACAACGATTACCAAGGAAGACACCGAGCCCGTTGCGGTTCATGTAACACGAAAATAAGGAGATTCCGGGCGAAGTTTGCGGCTATTAAATTTCTAGGTGGAGAATGTAAGCATTGTGGATGGAAAGGAGACCAAGCGGCGCTCCAATTTCATCACGATAGCCCAAAGGAAAAAGATTTTGGTATCGGAAACGTAGCCAATAAAAAATGGGATTTTATAAAAAAAGAACTGAAAAAATGTACCCTACTCTGCGCCAATTGTCATTCTATCGAGCATAGCACCAAAAATGATTTGCGTTTTATAGAAGAAGCCAAAAATTATAAAGGTAAAAATTTAGAGTTTTAACAAAAACAAGAGGACTCGGACGCCCCCCCCGCCACACCTCGGGCTCATTTGAGGTCTGGCGGGGAAGAAGAAAGATACCTTTTCCCTTTCAATTTCTTGGGCAAGTATTCTTGATTTTCTTTGTAATCGAAGTCGGGGCTATATTTATAGTCTTTGCCAAAACCGAGATTTTTCATTAATTTAGTCGGAGCGTTACGCAGATGGATTGGCACCGGCTCGTCCATCGTTTCGCGCACATCTTTTTGCACCGTTAAATAAGCTTCATAAAGTTCGTTACTCTTTTTGCATTTAGCGAGATAGACCACCACTTGGGCCAAGATTACATTACATTCGGGCATGCCAATAAAGTGGCAAGCCTGATAACCAGCGACAGCTTGGGTGAGCGCTTGCGAATTGGCAAGGCCAACATCTTCGCTCGCAAAGCGGACCAAGCGACGCGCCACATAGAGCGGGTCCTCCCCACCCTCAAGCATTCGCGCGAGCCAATATAAGGCGGCATCAGCATTGCTCCCACGCAATGATTTATGAAGGGCCGAGATAATATTATAATGCTCATCCCCTTTTTTATCATAAAGTAAATGCGATTTTTGCAACGACTCTTTTATTAAATTTTTATCTACTTCTAATTGCCCAGATTTATTTGGCTTGGCTGTTTTTGAAGCAAGTTCTAAGGCATTTAAAGCATTCCTCGCGTCGCCATCCGAGGCTTTAGCCAAAAAATCTAAAGTTTTTTTGTCTATCTTTATTTTTAAATTACCCAAGCCTCTGTCTTTATCTTTAATCGCTCGATTCAATATCTTTAAGATAGCTTTGTCATCAAGTTGATTAAAAACAAAAACTCGACAACGCGACAAGAGGGCTGAATTAACTTCAAAACTCGGATTTTCGGTCGTCGCCCCAATTAAAGTGACCAAACCAGTTTCGACATGAGGCAAGAGGGCATCTTGTTGCGCTTTATTCCAGCGATGGACCTCATCAATAAATAAAATGGTTTTCTTATGGTTAAATTTACGCCGATCTTGCGCCTCTTTAATAACATTGCGCAATTCGGCCACCCCCGAAGTGACCGCCGGGAGGGCCACAAATTCGGCCCCGGTGATTTTGGCAATTATCCGTGCTAAAGTCGTCTTACCGCTTCCTGGTGGCCCCCAGAGCACGAGGGAGGGCACCTCATCCTTCTCGATCAGCTGGCGCAATAATTTACCCTCGCTAATTACCTCCTCCTGGCCGACAAAATCGGTCAATTTCTCCGGTCTTAATCTGTCCGCCAACGGGGCGCTTTTATTATCTAAATTTTGTTCAAATAAGTCTTTCGACATAGTTTAAGCATATGCCTTTTTGTGTTAAAATCAAAAAACAATCCCCTTGTAGTTCAATGGATAGAACAACCCCGTCCTAAGGGGTAAATGCAGGTCCGATTCCTGCTGAGGGGACCAATTATAGCCCCAAAACTGACTTAAGATGACCTTCGTCGAAGCCGACCATTGGTTGGTCGTCAACCACGATAACGGGCACGCCCATTTGGCCACTGATCTCGATCATTTCCTGCCTTTTGTGAATATCGGTCATCACATCAAATTCCTCAAAATCGAGGTGATTATTGGCAAAAAAGTCCTTGGCCATATGGCAATAATGG
>JBAZNO010000034.1:0-6491 GCA_041649195.1 Minisyncoccota bacterium
CCTACACCATTGCTTCTTCCACTAATTGGGACACCGCTTTCTCTTGGGGCAATCATGCTTTAGCTGGCTACCTCACCGCTGAGTCTGACCCCGTTTGGATTTCCGAAAAAGCCTCATATCTCACCACTTCAGGCAACGGTGGCTCTTTAACCGGTCTAACGAAGACTCAAGTTGGCCTTGGCAATGTTGATAATTATGCGTCCACCTCGCTTGAGGTTTTGTCAGCTTCCAAATGGACAACTGCTCGGTCTTTCACTACTTCGGGCGACGTGGTTGTCACTTCGGCGGCCTGGGATGGTTCAGGTAATTTTACTTCACCGGCGACAATTCAAAATTCGGCGGTTACTTTAGCTAAGATGGCCGATCTTGATTATGGCAATATTATTGGACGCTCAACTAATTCAACTGGTGCCCCTGAAGCAATTTCCACTTCGACCTACAAAACAATGTTGGCTTTAATAAAAGACGACGTCGGCTTGGCCAATGTCGCTAACACGGCTCAAGTGACTTCAGTTACGGCTTCTGGGCTTCTTTCCTCTTCCGGTGGAATCACACCGGCAATTACTATGCCACTCACGGCTGGTTACACCATAGTGGGAGATAATTCAGGTATTGCCTCGGCCACCTCCACTCTCTATATCAGTCCCGATAATGGCAATGTGGGAATTGGGACAACAACTTCTACTTATCCATTAGCGGTAACAAAGGCGGTTTCTACTGGCATTATTTATGCAGAAGGTAGTGTGGCCGGTTCTAAGGGTCTCGTTTGGACGCATAGCGATCCTTCTGCCTTAAAATGGTCTCTTACTTCAGGTATTTCGGGGATATCACATACCGCCATGGCAATAAATGATGGAACTGATAATATTTTGACAATCCAAGGAGCAACTAATCGGGTAGGAATAAATGACACAACTCCATCCTACGACCTTGATGTCAACGGAACCTTTAATACGGGCACAACAACCATTAATGGGCAAGTGACGATGACTCCTGTTCCCAATAATGGTGGGGCGGGGTCACCAAATAACGGATATAACTTAATGCTTAGTTCTTTTGCTCCCAATTTATATTTTAACGATATGACAACTACCGAATCTGATTATGCCATAAATGTTAATACGGGAATCTTCAAAATTAGTCAGGCTTCGTCAACTGACTTTACTTCTTTAACCGATGTGTTCGTCATTGATGCTTCAGGGGAGATAGGGATCGGAACGGCAAGTCCTTATGGTGCTCTTCATCTTAAAACTGCCTCCACCAGTCGAGCAATATTAGCTGGTGATGTCCAAAATGGTAATTCTCCCAAATTAAGTTTTTTCGGTAATATGCCTGCCTCTACTTATATTCTCGGCCCATCTATTCAAAAAGTGGGAAGTACTGCCTATGGGGCTGGTGACTTAGTTTTCTGGCAACATCCAACGGGTGATTATACGACAGAAAACGAAGCCATGCGGATTACTTCAACTGGTTTGGTCGGGGTTGGAACTACTGGTCCATTAAGCAAATTACATGTCACAACATCCAACACTGATGGTTTTTATTCAACTACTACCAGTTATGGTACTGGGGGGACGCTATATAATTATGGCGAGGATGCCACTTATAATTATTCAATGATTGCTTTGGGCGATAAGGCAGATTTGACCAGCACCGCTACAAAATATTGGGCTATAACTAATCGCAAAGCAACTCAAAATGACGCCTTTTGGATTTATTATAATGATAAAACTCAAGCCTCAAATCTTGGCACGGTTTGGTTTCGCATTGCTTCGTCGACCGGAGCGATTACCCTTGATGGCCATAAATCTTGTACTTCGGGTATTAAATCAGACGCGAATGGTTTGTTGTCATGTGTGACTTCTGATGAGAGGTTAAAAAAGGATATTGAACCAATGCTACCGGCCCTAGATAAATTAATGGAATTTAAACCCTCTACTTATTACTGGAGGGATCCAGCGAGTGGGTTAGAAAAAAATTATGGTTTGATCGCTCAAGATGTTCAAAAGGTTATTCCTGACCTGGTCTTTAATTTTAAGCAAGGAGATCAAGAGCTTTTGGGGATTAATTGGAATGGAGTGATTTCGGTAATGCTTAAATCGGTACAGGAATTAGCTGTTCAGCTCAGAGATCTGGCCGCTCGGGTTACTGGCCACGATGATCAAATTAAGGCCCTGCAAGACAAAAATGCTGCTCTCGAAGCTCGGTTGAGCGCCCTTGAAGCTAAAGAGGGGGTTATTCCTCCCGCTCCGATAACGCCAGTTATTGTCCCACCTTTTGACCCGCCAGCAACGGGCGGCGACCAAACTGGTTATGGGACGACCGGCTCCACCGAGACTGGTTATGGGACAACAGATGGCGCAAATTAACCGGCGTTTTCTTGGTCGAAAAATTATGTTAAGCTAAAGAAGCTCTTTTTAGGGCCTATAGTTCAATGGTAGAACAATGGTCTCCAAAACCATCGATCGAGGTTCGAGTCCTCGTGGGCCCGCCAACGCCCTCGCTTCGGCGGGTAAACCCGCCTAAATTTTAACCCATTTAATTCGTTTATCTCGCTTAAACCAAGCCATCTGGCGTTTGGAGTATTTAATAATTTCTTTTTCTAATTGCGCCGTCATCTCTGATTTAGTTATTTTTTTGTTAGCTCTCGGGTTGAGGAAACGGGCTAAGTAACGATATTCCAAACCTAATTCTTCCATCCGCTTCCAACTTAAACCTTGGGCATGGAGTTTTTTTACTTCGGCCAACATGCCACTTTTTAGTCGCTCGATTAAGCGCTGGTGAATTTTTTTATTTAATTTTTCCTGGTCGATTTTAATACCGATTATTTTGAAGTCGTATTTTGTCTCCAGAGATCCCATCTCACTACGTGAGAAACGATCTCCTCCGGCGGAAGAGTTGAGAAGTCGTTTTTCGTGCAACGAAATGCGACTTCGCAACTCGGGCACTTTACCCAAAGCCTTCACAATCTCTATTGCCCTAATCAACCTCCTTGGGTTTTTGGCATCAATATTTTTAGCGCGAACAGGGTCCAATTTTTTCAAAATTGCAAAAAGTTCACTTGGAGGTTTCGCCTCCAAGCTGGCGCGGAGTTTTTTATTTGGCTCAACTTCAGGCAAAACTAAGTCATCAACAATCGCTTGAATATAAAAACCGGTGCCCCCGACAATAATTGGCGTGTGCCCGCGAGCAATAATTTCTTCAATTTTTTGCTTGGCTAATTTTTGATAGTCCGAAACGGTAAAAACTTTTTTGGGGCTAGCCACGTCAAGCAGGTGATGGGGGATACCGGCCATTTCTTTTTTAGTGACCTTGCCCGTACCAATATCCATTCCCCGATAAACCTGTCGGGAGTCAGCACTAATAATTTCCCCGCCTACCTTTTGAGCGAGTTTAATCGAATAGGCCGTCTTACCACTAGCCGTCGGCCCGACAATCACATAAATTTTAGGTCTGGTTTTTGTCATAGGCTATTGTTTGATTTTATACGCAATTCAGGTAAAATGTAAATAAAGCCGGAGTGGCGGAATTGGCAGACGCGCACGACTCAAAATCGTGTATCGTAAGATGTGTGGGTTCAACTCCCACCTCCGGCACCTTAAAATATTATGGCCAATGGCTACGAAGACAAAATCTTTTTGATTGAGGTTGAGAAAATCAAACCCAACCCTTTTCAGCCTCGGCACGAATTTAACGAGGAGCGCCTGCGCGATTTGGCCGAATCGATCAAACAATATGGGGTCCTCCAGCCCTTAGTGGTCACCCGCAACGAAATCACTCGCGACGACGGTAGTTTATATACCGAATATGAGATTATTGCCGGCGAGCGTCGTTGGCGCGCTTCTAAAATTGCTGGCCTGCGCCAAGTGCCGGCGGTTATTCGCACCGGTGAGCAAAGTGATAAAGAGAAATTGGAGATGGCCATTATTGAGAATCTCCAACGCGAGGATCTTAACCCCATCGATCGGGCCCAAGCCTTTTTCAAATTGGCTAATGAGTTTGGCCTGTCTCATACCGAAATTGGCAAACGCGTCGGTCGCAGCCGCGAATATGTGTCAAACACGATTCGCATTTTAAATCTGCCCCAAGATATGCTCGATGCCGTGGTTAATGGCCAAATTGCCGAGGGTCATACGCGACCACTTTTAATGTTGATCGACCGACCTGAAGAACAATTAACTCTTTTTAAAGAAATTCTCATCAAACGGCTTAACGTGCGCGATACTGAAGCGATTGCTCGGCGGATCGCTTATGAGAAAGTCCGCCACCATCACACCTTGGTTGAACCCGAAATTATTGAGATTGAAGAAAAATTGACTGAGAAATATGGTAATCGCGTTAAGGTGGAGATGAAAGGCGAAAAAGGCGGGCGAATTTCAATCGACTACACTTCGGCCGAAGAGCTTAAACGGATTCTTTCGATGCTTGAGCAAGGCGGGCCAGAGCACGTGCTTGATGTCCCGGATTTGAATTTGGCCCAAGAAGTAGCGGTGGCACCGGCGGCGGAAAAAGAAGACCCCTCGAGTTCCCTCGGGGCAAGCGACGACGATCTCTATAACATTAAGAATTTTTCGCTTTAAATCCTCGGTCCTTAAGCGCTAACAAAAAATTTTTGATATGACGTCGGGCGTCAGCTGTTTTTGTTATGTTTAACCACTTCGTCGTTGGGTGACTATTTTTGTGAGTAGTAATAAAAACCACATCACCATTTTTGAGCTTACTATCAAGAGCCGCCATTTTATTATTAATCTTGGCGCTCGCGGCGTGGTGGCCAATGTCGGAGTGAATAGCGTAGGCAAAATCAATTGGCGTGGCCTCTCTCGGCAATTCCACCACCTCACCCTTGGGGGTAAAAACGAAAATTCGTTCGGCGCTCAAACGGTCTTTTAAGTGGGGGATAAATTGTTCGTCTTTTTCGACATGTTTTTGCCATTCGATTAATTCTTCGACCCAGCGCATATCCCTGGTTAATTTAGGGTTAATATTTTTTTCTTTGCCCGCCTCGTCGTAGATAACATGAGAGGCGATACCAAATTCGGCCTCGTGTTGCATCTGCTTGGTACGGATCTGGATTTCAACGGCGCTACCATCACCGGTAAAAATGGAAGTGTGAATACTTTGATAGCCGTTGGGTTTGGGGTTAGCGATATAATCCTTCAGTCGGCCGGGGATGGGTCGCCACAAATTATGGATAATCCCGAGTACTTGATAGCACTCATCAATTGTTCGCACAATTATTCGTAAAGCCGAGATATCATAAATCTCGTCAATATTCATATTTTTGCGCAAAAGTTTGGCGTAAAGGCTATAAAGATATTTAACGCGATAATCGATAGTAAAATCTTCAAGCCCGCGGGCCGTTAATTCTTTTTGCAACACGCGAAAAATTTTTTCCAAACGTTTAACCGTTTCCTTACCCTTAGTTTTGCGCAGAGTCACCACCTTTTTATATTCTTCAGGATAAGCGTAGGGGAAGCTGGCATCCTCCAGCATCCCTTTCAGCCGCCAAACACCGAGACGGTTGGCGAGGGGGGCATAAATTTCTAAAGTTTCGAGAGCAATTCGTTTTTGTTTTTCAAGCGGTAAAAAGTTTAGGGTGCGCACATTATGCAAACGATCGGCTAAACGAATCATAATTATGCGAATATCCTCCGACATGGCCACAAAGAGTTTGCGCAAACTTTCGACGTGCCGTTTAACTCCGCGGTATTTTAATTTGCCTAATTTGGTTACCCCCTCCACCATAAAGGCGATTTGTTTGCCGAAGGCTTTTTCGAGATCTTCTTTGGTGACTGGGCCATCTTCAATCGTGTCGTGCAAAAGGCCGGCAACGATGGTCTCGGTATCAGCCTGAAATTCGGCCAAAATAAGAGCGGTGTTGAAAGGGTGGATAATATAGGGGTCGCCCGAAGCGCGTAATTGCCCGGCATGCGCCTCTTCAGCAAAAGCGAGCGCTTTCTCAATCAGCGCCCTATCTTTTTCGCTTGGGTCCTTCATCAACCCAATAATCTCTTGGGCATTCATTGCCCCTAAAATAGCACAAAAGCCGGAATATTTAAATTCTCGACAGGTTCTCCCTCTTTTCGCTATTCTCCATATCTCAACGGTCGTGGTAAAATGGGGAAATGAAAGTTGGTAATAAAATCAAAAATAGAAATAAAAACAGAGAACTAAAATGGTTAAAGAATGCCGACCTAAATCAATTTATTTTATCGTCAATCGGTTTAGTGGGCATGGTCGGCTTATTAGCAGTTGCGCCCAATGTCATTCAACTTGTTGGTTTATATCAAAAATACTGCAAAAAATATAAGCAAAGATATTATATAAATCAGCGACTAGAAAAGTTGATTAAGGGGGGCTTAATTAAAGTTATTGATGATGACGGTGAGAAAAAATTAGAGCTTACTGCCAAAGGGGAGAATGTTCTAGAAAAAGGGCGATTGTTGGCCGAGGTGGATAGTAAAAAATGGGATAAGAAGTGGCGAGTCGTC
>JBAZNO010000035.1:0-6459 GCA_041649195.1 Minisyncoccota bacterium
GTCGTATTTATAGGCTGAACCGGAATTAACTTGAATATTGCCAAAAACATCCAGGGTTTCTAGCGGCGTAGAGGTGCCAATACCAACCTGTCCAGCAAAAGAATTTTTCATCCCTGTCCCCGCTTGATAAATCCCATAATTATTTGTCACCGCTCCGGTCGTAGACGCCAGATAAAGTCCGTAGGCATTAGTGACGGTACCAGAACCATAATTATTGATTCCACTCACTAGGCCATAGAGAGCGGAGGCGGTGCCAGAACCATAATGATTAACATAGGAAGCAAGACCAGCGACATTGCCGGTGAAGTTGGAGGAAGAGGTGGCAATGGTATTTAGATAAGAACCATATTGATCATAGGCAGTGTTAGCTGATGGTGAGAAATAATTATCATATTTTTGACCATAACGAGTGGCAGTGAGATCAGTGTAATTACCGTAAACGTTTAGGTAAGCGTTAGGAGTGGAAGTGCCAATGCCAACGGAAACGGCATCCGTACCGAGGCCACCTAAAACAAGTGCGTTAGATGCGCCAACTTTAGCGTTATAACCGATGGCCGTGGCATTATTAAGGACGGAAGTAGAAGCGATATTATTATTACGCGAAGCCTGATAGCCAATGAAGGTGCCATAGGTGTCAATTACTGAATTATAGTCATTAAGGCCTCCAGACCCCATTCCCGCATTAGTACCGATGGCCGTCATCCCCGTAGTGGTTAAGGCATAACTAAGAGAGAATTCTCCAATTGCAACGTTGCTATTTCCAGAAGTATTCGAGCCAAGAGCCCCATTACCAAAAGCTGAATTACGAACTCCATCAAGATTAGAAATGAGGGAACTAAAACCCATAGCTGTGTTATAAAAGCCAGTGGTGTTTTGAGAAAGGGACAAAGAACCAACCGCGGTATTACCAACACCGGTCATATTTAGGGCTCCCGCTTTACCAAAGAAATAGTTTTCTAGAGTAGTTGAACCGTAAGCCAGATTTACTCCATTATATTTATAGGCACTCCCTGTTGGTACTTCGATATTGGCTGTTGCCAAAATATCAAGCGTTGAAGTGGGAGTGAGTTTGCCACCAGACACTAGCCAATCACTAGTCCCCGACGGAGAAGTCGGAGTGGTCGTGGCAACAACCATTCCGTTGCCATCGACGGCCAAGTAAGTGTTGGCGAGATTGGTTAAAGTGGTAGTGGCTAGGCGAGTAAAGCCAGTAACCGTTGAGCTGCCGTTAAAATAACTATCACCAGTGACTAAAAGTTTGTAGGCGCCAGAAGGATTTTCAGTATTAATACCAACACTACCATCTCTAAAGTAATAGTGGGTGGAATCACGAAATTCTAATTGGTTAGAGGTAGTAGCAAAAGTGATGTTTGCCTCATTGTCAAAAGAGCGACTCGCAAACATTATCGAGGGGTTATCATTGCTCGTCCCGCTATCTAAAGTATCAAACAAAGCAAGGTGTCCTTCAATCGCTCCATAACTACCACCCAAATCTGAGTTATTAAACTTCAGTGTCTCAAAGTTAAACGGACCAAAAGTTTGCGAGTTAAGAGTCAGGCCATAATTAGCATTACCAAATGTGGTAGTTGCTAAGATCGAATTACCTGCCACTTGCAAATTACCAGTAAAAGTGGAGGTGGCCGTTGAAGAAGAGACGTATAGTGGCATCCCATTTAGTGTTAAGAGATTAACGTTGTTAACATCCAAGGACTTGCTAGAAGTTGAGTAGGCAATGTTAGGAACATTCCCACCTGAAAAAGTATTGGGCATAAAAATAAGTTGTGGGCCCGAGGAACCCTCCGGGGCAGGATCGCTTTGGGCGATAATTAGGGCATCCGCAATCGCACCATATTGCGAACCAAAGGGAAAATTAGAATTGAATCTGATAAGAGGAACTGCTTGAGAAGAAGAGACCAACCCATACAAGTCAAAAGCCTCCACCGTTAAATAAGAAGAAGCTGTACCAATCTTAGAATTGTAGGCCATCGTTGTCGTCGCCAAGGTACTAGTCCCATTAATTACTAACCCTCGACCGGCCGCGGTGGGAGTAAGGTTGGTACCGTCATCGGTCCAGGGACTGACCACCGTGCCCCAAGAATTAATGCAGTCGGTGCCGATACAATAGGCACTGGAGGTGGTGGTACCCGTAACGTTTAAGTAACTAGTGACATCAATGATGGTAGAGGAGGCATTGCCGTCAAGGTGGAGAGAGGTGAAGGAAGAGGTAACCGCTCCCAAGACTTTGCGGGGAGTCATCTCGGCGTCACTGTTGATCGTGAGACCAAGGTAAAGAGCTTGATTGAAATTAACGCCAGTAAAGGGAGTGGTGGAGCCAAGCATGAGAGAGAAGAGGCCACCTTGAGTGGTGACGGTGTCGGTTTCAGTCCAGATAGTCGTTCCACCAGTGGCAGCATCGTAGAGTTTAAAGACCATGGTGTAACTAGCATCGGGGACAGCAACGCCACTAGCATTAGTGAGCTTGCCTTGATAATTGATTTGTTGGTTGAAAGCGGCGTGAGAGGTTAAGGGGGAAATGAGGAGTAACAGCAAAAATCCGCTACCACAAAATAGCGCCAAAAATTTGACCAATCGATTGGTCGGTAAAATTGGCATGAGGATGAGGTAATTATAGCAAGAAAGGAGGCTCCCAAGATGCTATTTTTATGTTAAACTGGGGATAATTATGTCCAAAATTAAATGGCTTATTTTGGTTTTGACACTGGCCGTTTTTGGTCTAATTATTTTTTGGCCTCACCTCTCTTATCCCTTCCCTTTTCATGTTGACGAGTGGCATCATTTGACCGAAGCCAAACGACTGGCCAACCCGGGAGAATATTTTAATTGGTTACAAGCCGAACCCGGTCGCGCCACTAGCGGACTGGAGATCGGCTTTCAAGTTCTACTCCTCTTTCTCTCTAAAATTTTCAATATTATCTCAATTTACAAATTCTTACCTGCTTTGTGGGCTATTTTTTCCGGTCTCGCTTTGTTTTTTGTTGCTTATCAAAAAAGTTTCAAGAATTTTTTCTTAGCTTGGCTGGCCCTTATCTTTTTCATGGCGATTCGCACTAATGCTAACTTAACCGGCTTGTGGTTTTTTACTCCCTTATCTTTTGCTTTTCCTTTTATTTTTCTCTACACCTATTTTTTGAGTGAGGGAATCCTTATGGCTAACAAAAAATATCTGCTCAGTGGTTTTTTTATCATGCTCGCTCTTTTGATTTTTCATCCGCTCTCCGTTCTTTTTTCTCTCCCAATTTTTGTCATTTTTGTCGCTATTAATTATCGTCAAGTAATTAAATTAAAGTGGATCGGCTTGGCCGGGGGGATAATTATCGTTGCCGGAATAGGGTTTTTTGCTTTAATTTTTGGTGAAAATTTATTTGTCGCCCTTAAGCATATTATTTCCCTCCTTAGCTTCCCGCGAGGCTGGGGTGTTTTAGAATTAAATAATTCTCTCTTCGAACTTTACCCTTGGCCCGCTTGGTTGTGGGCAATTATTGGGACTATTTACCTCGTTCACCGAGATCCTCGTCGCTACTCTTTTTACTTAATTTGGCCAGCTTTTCTTCTTGGTTCAACTCTTTTTTATCGGTTAGTTGGCATCTCTTATTTTAGCCCCTTTCAACGCAATTTATATTATTTAACCTTGGCCTTACCCTTTCTTAGTGGCTGTGGTCTATATTATTTTACGCAAAAAACTTTGCCTCGTTGGCTCACCACTTGGCCCAATCAAAAAATCGCGAGCAGAGTAATCAGCGGAACTTTAATTATTGTGACTTTTTTCGTTATCTTTGTTGGTTATTATAATTTACCGAAACAGAGTTTGTTATATCGAGTAATTACCCCCGACGACTATGCCACTCTCCAGTTTTTGGCTAAAGAACCAAAAACAATTGTGATGGGTACCCCCTTTATCGGGACGGCCTTGGTTGCTTTAACTGACCACGAACCAGTCGGGGCCATCAATTTTTATGGTCAACGTCAACCAGTGGAAAATTTTTACCTGCGTGGCGATTGCGCCGAAAAAAGAAAGATAATAGAATCAACAGGGGCCAAGATCGTTTATTGGCCCAAAGCACTCAAACCCCTTGATTGCCCCTGGCTTAAGCTAGTCCATAACGCTTCTAGTAGTAAATTATTTACCGTAAATTAAATATCATGAATGGCCTTTCGTCAGACAAAGTTCTTGTTAGCATTGTTTTACCTTGTCGCAACGAAGAGGCTTCTCTGCCTTATTGTCTGACCGAGGCCAAGCGAGTAATTGTCGAAAATAATTTGTCGGCCGAAATCATCGTGGCCGACTCTTCAACTGATCGCTCGCCCCAAATTGCCCGCGAAGCTGGTGTTGTTTTAGTCAAACACGACAAAGACGGCTACGGCAATGCTTATCTTGAAGGCTTCAAGCGGGCCCAAGGTAAATATATTTTTATGGCCGACGCTGATGGCACTTATGACTTCAACGAATTGCCCAGATTTTTAAAAGAATTACAAAATGGCGCCGACCTCGTTATCGGCAATCGTTTCGCCGGGAAAATTGAATCGGGGGCAATGCCCACCTCTCATCGCTACCTAAGCCGGATTATTTTTGCCTTCTTAACTAAAATCTTCTTCGGTCTAAAAATTGGAGACATCCATTCGGGAGAACGCGCCATTTCACGAGAGGCCCTTGATCGCTTAGACCTGCGAACTACCGGGATGGAATTTGCTTCCGAAATGATGGTCAAAGCCAGCAAAAAAAATCTCATAATTACAGAATTGCCAATTAATTATGCCCGCCGGCAAGGGGAATCAAAATTGCGAACTCTCCCCGACGGTTGGCGACACCTACGCTTTCTTTTATTATATAGTCCAACCCTTCTCTTCCTCCTGCCGGGAATTTTTCTGGTTTTAATTAGTTTTATCACCTTGCCCCTTTTCTCATTAATCGGCTATCAATTAATTATTTTTTCAGTTTTTGCTAAAACTTATGCCCATGTTCATCTCGGCGAACCAGCCCCATGGCTCGAAAAAATTTACCGCCACCTAACGATTGAGAAAGCCTCACTGGTCGGCCTCATTATTACCGGAGGCGGGATAATCTTTTGGGGTTCGTTCGGCCAATTATTAATTCTTCTCGGTCTGCAAACAATTTTTTCGTCCTTTATGTTAAGTATCCTCGGAATTAAAAACCGATAAATTATGTCCCAAAAAATCGCCATCTTTCACAATTTTATGGACAATATCGGTGGCGCCGAGATTTTGAGTTTAACGCTAGCCCGCGAACTAAAAGCGGATATTTATTCAACCAATGTTGACGAGGATAAGATCGCCAAGATGGGTTTTGCCGATGTCAAAGTTCGATCAATCGGGAAAGTCCCGCTTAATGCTCCTTTTAAACAACAATTATCGCTCTTAAGATTTCGCTGGCTTAAGTTAAAAGATAAATATGATTTTTTTATTATCAGTGGCGATTGGGCAATGGCCGGCGCTGTTAACCATCATCCTAATCTTTGGTATGTACACTCGCCAATCCGCGAAATTTGGGATCTATACGAATACACCCGGCAAAATATGGTTAGTGGTTGGAAACGTCCCATCTTTGACCTTTGGGTTTATTTTAATCGTTTCCTCAATCTTCGCTATATCAAACACGTTGATCAAATTACTTGCAATTCTCGCAACACTCAAAACCGCGTAAAAAAATACTTAGGGCGTGAAGCATCAATTATTAATCCCCCCATTGAAATTAAGGATTTTAAAAATGAGGGTTTTGGCGATTATTGGCTCTCGGTTAATCGCTTAATCGGCCACAAACGAGTCGAAATTCAACTTGAGGCCTTTGCCGGGTTACCACAAGAGAAATTAATTATTGTCGGCAGTTATGAAGAATCTGTTCATTTTCAAGACTATGCCAATCGCATAAAAAAACTTAAGCCGGCCAATGTTGAGATCAAAAGTTGGGTCACTCACGACGAGTTAGTAAAACTTTACAATAATTGCCGCGGTTTTATCACCACCGCCAAGGACGAGGATTTTGGCATGACCGTGGTCGAAGCGATGGCCGCCGGTAAACCCGTCATTGCCCCCAACGAAGGCGGTTATAAAGAAAGCGTCGTTAATGGGGTAACGGGAATTTTAATTGACGAAATTAATAGCGCCAAAGTGATTGAAGCGATTAAAAAAATCTCTCCCCAGGCCCAATCTTACGAAAAAGCTTGTCTTGCCCAAGCCCAAAAATTTGATACTAAAGTTTTTATTAACAAAATAAAAGAACTCAGCTGAGAGAAAAATTGTCCCTTTAAGCCCACGACCTTGACTCCCAAGATCTTGGCTTCGGGAGAATAGCAAAAGGCCCCAATTAATTGCACTCGACTTATTTCTTTTTTTTGTAATTTTTCTTGGTAATGTTTAAAGCCGGACGAATCGGCTTCTCTTTTTAAAATCTGGCGATAAAGATTATTGATAAACAAATCATCA
>JBAZNO010000036.1:0-6407 GCA_041649195.1 Minisyncoccota bacterium
CACCAAACTCAAAGAATATAAAATTCAAAAACGGGGTGGCTCGGGTATTAAAACCATGAGTGTCACCAAAAAAACGGGCCAATTGGTTGCCGTTCATATTAATGACGGCACCGAAGAAGAAGTTTTTGCTATCTCCAAAATGGGCCAAGTGATTCGCACCAAAATTGCCGAAATCTCTGTCCTCGGCCGAGCCACCCAAGGCGTGCGCGTAATGAAACTCCGCGAAGGGGATTCATTGGCATCGTTGACTTGTCTCTAAAAAACGCTTAATTTTAGACCTCTTTCATCCCTTGACAAGCAAGGGTGTTTAGGTGTATAATGACAGCGGAATTAAAAGAGGAAAAAGGAAAGGAGAACCTCAATGAGTACGTTGTTAGATGAACTGAAGGAATTGGCCAAGAAAGCTGATCCTCCCAAGGGAACACGAGAAGAAAGGATCGCCGATATCAAGAAGCGCTTTTCCCGTCGCGACCTGAGAGAAGAGATAAAGAGTCTCCCCCAATGGCTTAGAAATTATGCGTCTGGCGGAGAAAAGCTTTATCCCATCTATTTGGCTTCTTCTGACGACCCGGTCCTGGCAGAATGTGTTTCCGAGCTTGAAGGGGAAAAAAGCGTTCAATCCCTAAAAAGGTTTTGCACGAAAAATGGCTTGACCCTAGAGCTGAAGGTTATTTATTTTACCTTTGGCAATGTGACCAGCCATTTTTTCGGGAAATACCATTGGATCGCTGAAGTAAGCGGTTGGTAATTCCTTTATCCCACGCCCCACTCGAAGCCCTGCTTCGGTGGGGCTTTCGCATTTGTAAAAAAACAAACAACGAGGACGGTCCTTGTGTTGATTAACAATTGTGGTATAATATTAGTATTATGCAGAGAAAAACCGAATTTGCCATTGATGAATATTATCACTTATACAATCGAGGAGTAGATAAAAGAATTATTTTCAATGATCAGAATGATTATCGACGATTTCTGGTCTTGCTTTATCTCAGCAATAGCAAACAAGAAGTTCGTCTTGGAGATCGTTTCCAGAGAAAGAGCACCTTGTCGGATTCGTTTAGGGAAGAGGTTTCGGGAGAATTAGTTTCTATCGGCGGTTATTGTCTTATGCCTAACCATTTTCACTTATTAGTGCGAGAAAAAGTCGAGAATGGCATTTCGACTTTTATGAAAAAATTACTCACTGGCTACTCGATGTATTTTAATAAAAAATATGAACGCACAGGGACTCTATTTGAGGGCAGGTTTAAAGCTGTCCATGTTAATAACGATCGTTATCTTGAATATTTGTTTTCTTACCTACACTTAAATCCTGTTAAGTTGATAGACAGTCATTGGCGAGACAATAAATTTTTTGAAAAAACTAAAGCTAAGGATTTCCTCGGTGGCTATCGTTATTCTAGTTATCAATTTTATTGTGGGCAAAAACGACCAGAAAATAAAATTTTGGACAGCAAAAATTTCCCCAAATATTTTAGTGGCAAAAATGATTTTAAATCTTTTATTGATAATTGGCTAAGCTTCTCGGAAATTGAAAGGGAAGAATATGGTGGCTTTTAATATTATAACACATTCCTCTACCTAAACGAGGACGGTCCTCGTGCCTTTTTAGTTTTCCCCTTATTTCACTAGCGGGCGGGGGATAATTAATGGTAAAATAAAGGCAAGATGGCTTTTGCTGATCCGCTTGCTAATTTGCAACAAGTAAATCTCACGCCGGGGATGACGGTGGTGGATTTTGGTGCTGGTTCGGGTGCCTATACAATCCCCGCTGCGCGTTTGGTCGCTCCCGAGGGCCGAGTTTACGCGGTAGAGATTCAAAAAGATTTACTCGAAACAATTAAAAAAGCGGCCGAGGCCGAGCATCTTGGTGGTAATGTTAATTTAATTTGGGGTGATGTTGAACAACAGGGCGGTGTTGGCTTGGCAGACAATTTGGCTGATATTGTAATTATTTCAAACGTGTTATTCCAAGCGCGCTCCATGTATACCTTGGCACTCGAAGCCAAACGAATTTTAAAACAAGGCGGGCGAATCATGGTCATTGACTGGGAGGGTTCATTTGATAATCTTGGCCCCAAGGCTGAAGACATTATCTCGGCCGATGAGGTCAAAAAAACTTTTGGGAGTACCGGACTCACCTTTCTTTCTGACTTCCCGGCTGGCGAGCATCATTATGGGTTAATTTTTTCTAAATAAATTATAATGGGCAAAAGCTTATTTCAAACCGCGCTTCTCGTCCTCTTTGGGGCCGCTTTGGTGGTTGCCGTTTTAATTTTTGCCGGGATTCTCCCTGGTTTTAAGGGTAAAGATCTTGGGCAGGCAGGCCATCTCGAGGTTTGGGGTCCTTTTTCTTTTATTACTTATAATCAAACAATCGGTGATCTCGGACGAGAAAATAATAATAAAGATTTTTCCCTAACTTATTCTGATAAGGGGAGTGATTTAGAAACGTCTTTGATTAATTCGCTCGCTTCAGGCAAGGGTCCCGATGTGATTATCGCTCCGGCCGAATTGATTTTAAAACATCGCGACAAATTTACGCCCATTCCTTTTTCCTCTATTTCCCTCCGGTCTTATCAGGACGCTTTTGTTGATGAGGCGAGCCTCTTTGTTGAGAAAGACGGCTTCATCGCTATGCCCTTGGCCGTTGACCCACTTCTTCTTTATTACAACAAGGATCTTTATAACGACGTCAATTTGATTAATCCGCCAACCAATTGGGAGCAATTTGTTAAAATCCAACCCGAGCTCACTAAAATTGGCAATAATAATCGAATTGAACAAAGCGCTTTTGCTCTCGGGACTTTTGGTAATAATAATAATGCTAAAGATATTTTATCCCTTTTTATTTTACAAGCAGGAGGCACCCCGGCTGTTTTAGACTCGGGCCAAGTGGTAATTAAGCTGGGTGATTATTTTGGTTATAGCATTGTCCCGACTGAGGCGGCGCTCTCTTTCTTTTTGGAGTTTGCTGCTCCTAATAAAGCCACTTATTGTTGGAACCGGTCTCTCCCCGAGGCTCGCGACAGTTTCTTAGGAGAGAAATTGGCTAATTATTTCGGTTTTGCCAGCGAGGCCCCTTATTTACGCGAAAAAAATCCCCATCTTAATTTTAATTTAGTTGCCGTTCCGCAAATGACTGGACAAGACAAATTAACCTTTGGCCGTCTTTATGGCGTGGCCGTCCTCAAATCATCAACTAAGGCGAAATCTGCTTGGCCAATGGTTTTTGGCCTAACGGGAACAGATTTTTCCAAAAGAAGTGCTACTGTTCTCAATTTTGCTCCGGTCCGACGAGCGCTTCTTGTTCCTGATCCGGCCCAACCCGACCAAAAGGTTATTTTTAGCTCGGCTTTAATTAGTCGTGGTTGGTTTGATTTTGCTCCGGCCGAAACCAAAAATATTTTTCAAACGATGAATGATAATGTGGCAACCGGGCGATTGAATATTCAAGATGCGATAAGAAAAGCGACTGAAGAAATGAGACAATTACTTAAACAATCATAAAGATGAAAAATAAATTTAAAAAAATAAATTTTCGTTTTGTCTTGGCTTTTATCACCATTGTTTTAGTTTTTAATTTTTTCCCCCTATTTCTTTTGGCGCAAACAGCGACCTCTGGTTTAGTTACTTGCGGTAAAGGGGCGGCTGGACCAAACGACTGCCAATGGGAAGATCTTGTTCAATTATTCAAAAATGTCGTTAACTTTATCTATGCTGATATTCTTATCCCGTTGGCGGTCGTTGCCATTGTTTATGCCGGCATTCAGATTTTATTGAACCGAGAAAACCCCGCTCAATTAGGTAAGGCTTGGGGTACATTACGAAATGTTGGCATCGGTATCTTTCTGGCGCTTGGTGCCTATGCTATTATTAGGACAATCACGTTGATGTTGGCAGGAGAACATAGTACTTTCAGGCAGGCGGTTGAAGGAGTTTTTAACGGCTTCTAAAATAATAAAATGAAAAAATTTAAATTTTTAATATTTATTTCCTCGCTTCTTTTTATCCCTGTTCTTGTTTGGGGGCAATCGGCGGGACCAAGTACCGGCCCGATAATTGATAACCCGCTGGCGGTGGAGAGTCTTACCGAGTTATTGGCCAAAGTTCTTGAAATTGTCGTGCAGGTTGGCCTGGTGGTAATTGTTTTTTTCATTATTTTTACGGGTTTTAAGTATGTAACCGCTCAAGGCAATACCGCTGAAATTACCAAGGCCCACCAAGCTTTAATGGCCACCTTAATTGGTTCAGCCATCGTGCTTGGTTCTTACGCGATTGCCAAGGCTCTGGAGAGTACTGTTAATCAACTTAAAACTGGCATAGGTCAAATAGAAGAAATAAATAATTTTAAAGTCTAATCAATAATTATTATGGGAGAAGCGGGAACAATAAAAGGGATTATCCAAGTAATTTTAAAATCATTTATTGATCCGCTTGTTCCTATTTTAATTGGCTTAGCCATCATTCTCTTTGCTTGGGGCCTATTTAATTATCTTAAAACGGGGATGGGTGATAAAAATGAAATTGAGGGGGCAAAAAGTTTAATGTTTTGGGGGATGATTGTTTTCTTTGTAATGGTCTCTGTTTGGGGGTTGGTCACAATTATCCAGAATGTTATTTTGGGCGATAACCCGCCAATTGTTGCTCCGGCGATTCCTTTTTATAATTTCTGGGATTAATTATTAAAATTACCAAGCAAAAATTATTATGTCATTTTATTCAAAAATTTGCGTCGGTTTGATTGCCCTCTTACCCTTGTCGACCCTGGCCGCCTCTGGTTATCTCGAGAGCTTGGCTAATTCCTTCAAAACCGTAATTAACATTGTTTTACCAGCCTTTGTCGGCCTAGCCGTTATTGGCTTTGCTTATGGTATTTTTGTTTATCTCCAATCAGGGGCAGAAGATAAAGAAAGAGGCAAGGTCCTTATTTTTTGGGGTGGGCTGTCGGTGATTGTTTTGCTTTCACTTTATGCTCTGGCGAGTCTCTTTCAGCAGATTACTGGCGCAACGACGACGACGATTAAAGTGCCGTCAACCGTCAATGGTTTAATCCAGCAATAGATTTATCCACCTTTTTGTTTTACGAACGGGAACTTTGCTTGTATAATTAGGAGGTTATCATTATTAAAAATAAGTCGATTAATTATTAATTAAAAAGTAAACATTATTATGTCACTTCGCACAAAAATTAGTAGCGCCGGTTTGGTTGCCCTTTTGCCGGTCTTTGCTTTGGCCCAGGCGTCCTTCGGTGGTCAGAGTTTTTTTGAGGGAATCGCTGATACCTTTAAAAACGTTGTCGCAACCCTATTGCCCGCCTTCATTGGCTTGGCCATTATCGGTTTTGCCTATGGTTTGTTTGTTTATCTTAAAGGGGGAGCCGAGGACAAAGAAAAGGGCAAGAGTATCATGATTTGGGGTGCTTTAGCGGTAATCATTTTGCTCTCAATCTATGCTCTCGCCAACCTCTTCCAGAGTCTTCTTGGGGTAGAGAACGCTAATATTGATAATGCTCCAACCACTCTCGACGATCTATAATTCGTTAAACTTGTTGATTGAATGAGGATTCCGTTACTCGAAAATATAAAGGCTTATATCGTTGATCCCGTTATTCTTTTGCTCTTTGGTTTGGCCTTACTCATCTTTTTGTATGGTTTGGTCAGGTTTCTTTGGCAAGGCGATACGGTAAAGAATGCCAAAGAGGGGCAAGACAAAATTATCTGGGGCTTGATTGGCATGGCGATTATGGTTTCGGTCTATGGCTTTCTCCATATTATTGCCAGTACAATTAACCAATTAATGACCGGGGTTTAATTTTTGAGTAAGGTCTAAAAGTTTATAGAAAAGCAAAACGCCACCCGCATCATGTAATGCCGGGTGGCGTTGGCTTTTGTCAGAACCTTCTTTTTAGTGTTAGTGTCCAAATTTCCATTGAACGGAGACAGTCAAAGGTCGACCATCTTCGCTTCGAACTTCAAACGGTTTGCCGATCGTCGGTTCTATCCGAGCCGGCAAACTGCCGATTCGAATCGTTCTCCCGTCGTTAACGGCCAGGAGGTGCCGTTCGGCGTCCTCTGGGTTTGGTATGTCCCAGGAGACTTTTGTTGCCCCTGCCTGCCAGGGGACAATAAGTGGCTTGTCGGTGACGGTAAACGTACTGACCGGCCTCCAACCCCGACTGTCCAACCCCGCCGCATTAGCTCGTCGGAGCTCATTACGGCAACCCTTCACGGTGGCACTCCCCACCATCACGATGATGATAAGAATTCCTCCGATAAAGAGAAATCCCACAGCACTCTTTGCTGTTGATTTGAGTTTTGCCAGATTCCTCGTCGGATTCGAGCGAACCCAAACCAAAATGGCAAGAACCGCCAGGATGAGGAAGGGGAAACTGACCCCAATAAGGA
>JBAZNO010000037.1:0-6403 GCA_041649195.1 Minisyncoccota bacterium
ATTCCTCTACGGCTAAGTCAATTCCCTCGCGATTTTCTTGACCCCAAATCGAGGCCGAGCCAGTAAACGGCATCACGGCTCCAACTTTAAAAATTGCCCCCTTGCTCGGCCTGGAACGATTAAACCAGCCAGCTTCAGCTCCGACAAGAAAAAAAGCCAAGGCAATTACCACAATGACTAAAAAAGTTTTTGTTTGATTTGGCATTATCAAACATTAAACAATTTTACAAATGAACACGTAAAGTCTGTCGTCGTCAACCGACGAATGCCCTTTAAGCATTTTACTTATTTTGTATACCGGATGAATTTCCCATCTTTGACCGTCATATAAAACATTGGTTTTAAGACATCACCGTGATCGTCGAAGGAAATTATCCCACTCGCGCCGTCATAGTTTTGGACCTGATAAAGATGGTCTTTGATGCAGGTAGGGTGAGCATCACAAACTTTTAACATCTCTGAAATAATTACCGTCTCGTCATAAGCCATCGTAGCAAAGAGCTCTGGATCTCGACCGTATTTTTGCTGGTACTCTCGGCGAAAAGTCTGGGTGCTGGTGCTCAGGCTATCAATATCAAACTCCATTGTGTACACTAATCCGTCCGCGGCCGAACCGGCGATAGCCAAAATATCAGGACCAATCGAGCCCCCCGAAGCAATAAATTGTTTTTTAAGCCCCAGCTCTTTGGCCTGCTTTAAAATCAAGCCCAGATTCTTTGGCCAGCCGGAGATAACGATAACATCTGGGTTAGTTTTTTGAGCTTTGATTAATGCCGAGCGATAATCCCCCTCGTCAGCCCCAAAACCTTCTGACCCTAAGACAGCAATGCCGGATTGAGGAAAAATCTGCGAAACAAATTTTCTTGTCCCTTCACCATAATCATTTTGGATATAAAGAATATAGGCCGTTTTAGCTCTAAAAACGTTTGTCGCCAATTTTTTTAATTCTTCAATCTCTTTATCAACCGAAACTTTTACCCGAAAGATGTAGTCTCCGGCATCGCGTAAACTAGGGACTCCGCCCCCAGCGACAATAAGGACGGTGCGATTCTTCTCAGCAATTGGCGCCTCGGCCAAAACCTCTGACGAAGGTGGGCTACCGAAAATAACCGGCACCTTATTAATATTAATCATTTTAGTAATGGCCGAGACCGCATTAGTATTTTGCGACCCAGTATCATCATAAATAATAGAAAGTTTTTTACCGTTAATACCTCCTTGACGATTAATATCGAGAAGGGCCAGATCCATCCCCTCCTTATTGTATTGACCATAGATTTGGGCGGCGCCAGTTAATGGCAGGGTCGCGCCAATAATAAAACCGTCACCCTTTGCTGGCGAGCTAGACCAGCCAAAGTATCCAGCAACGACGAGGATAACGGCAACAATGATAATTAAAGTGTTTTTATTAAGCCAATTCATTTCATTAATTTAAACAATGCTAATAGTTGACATTATAGGTAGTATTGTTTTAGTATAAATAGTGTCGACTTTTCCCGACGAATAGACAAATGTTAGACGAAGCTTTCAATCAAATCGGCCTTGGGCCAACCCATCAAGAAATTTACTTGGTGCTTTTAGAAATGGGGGCGATGCCCGCCGGCGAGATCGCCAAACGTTTAGACCTCCCCCGCTCAACAATCTATGGTCTACTTGAAGAAATGGTGGATAAAGGAGTAATTGTCCAAAGTCAAAAATGGTCAATTAAGGTCTGGCAAATTATTTCGCCCGAAAAAATCTCCGGCTTAATTTCGGACAAAATAAAAAGTCTCTCCCAAATAAAAACTGGCTTAGAAACTGTTTTACCCAAATTGATTGCCAAAAATGCCGGCAAATTAACCAGTCCCCGTTTTACCTATTACGAAGGGCGTGAGGGAATTAAACAAATTTTTAAAGACGTCATCATGTATCGCGATATTGAGACGGAGTGTCTTTGGCCCTACAAAGACATGATGGAGGTCATCGATATGAAGTTCTTGGTGGAAAATAATCAGATCGAACGCATTAAACGAAATATCAGCCTGCGAGTGATTTGGCCCAAAAACAAAGTGGTGGATGTAAAAAAATACCCTCACCTCGGTGTAAGTGAAGAATTTTTGCGAGAAACCCGCATTGCCCCCGCCTCCGTCGACATCTCAATGGGCTATTGGGCTTATGCCAATAAAGTAGCCTTCATCTCATCCAAACGAGAGAGTTTTGGTTTTATCGTCGAGAGTATGGACCTGCGTCAGCTCATCAAGGCCCAATTTGACGAGCTGTGGAAACACTCAAAACCGCTCAGGGTTAACCCCAAAGATACCCAAGAATTCGTGGACCGGTATCTAAAAAACCTTTAATTGGCCAATTTTTTGTGATAGCATATAAACGCCGAAATATTCGGAGTGTAGTGTAACGGTAACATCCACGATTCGGGTTCGTGGGACTCAGGGTTCGAATCCCTGCACTCCGACAACAGCGCGGGCTGTAGTATAGTGGTAGTATCTGCCCATGGGGTGGGTAAGGTCCGAGTTCGATTCTCGGCAGCCCGACAAGGTGGTTGAAAATTGAATAAAAAATCGGGGTGTAGTGCAACGGCTAGCACGAGTCCTTTGGGAGGATTTAATCCGAGTTCGAATCTCGGCACCCCGACACAAAAGAAAAAACAGGATTTATTTCCTGTTTTTTCTTTTGTGTCGCGAGATTCGAATAGAAAGGGGCCGGGAAAACATCTGTTTTCCCGTGGCGGAATTATTCAAACCGATGGGTTTGAAAGCGGAGCGAGTGATAGCGAGTGAGCAGTGAGGCTCTCGGCACCCCGACAAAAGCCCATAATTATCTCTACTTTGCCCCGCAGCACTCGGCAAATTTTTTACCGCTCCCGCACGGGCAAAGTTCGTGATCATAAAAATTTTTATCAATCACGCCATAAAGGGCGCACGCTCGGCCATTAATTTTGGCCCAACGGTAATCGCCATAAGACCAATGCCAAAATTCGTTATGGCAACCAGTAAAGCCGGCCTGTCGCATGGCCGTAAAAAAGATCTCTCGATTTCTTTTTAAATAAGCGGGCAATTTAGGGCAAAGCGGTAAAGCATTTTCTTGATAAGTCAATTTTTTCGAACGCAAGGGCACCCATCGACCATTTTTACCAACCAAGCGCAAATCAATTGCCCCGCCGGTCAGGTGACCAGAGGCTTCGGCCCCATCCCAATCGGCCACATATTTATTAACCTCCTCGAGCACTCGTTGCTCGCCCCATTTAGGATGCAAGCGTTTAAAGCGCTCGATAAAGCCATAATAAATACGGACCTGTTCAAATTTAGGTCGCCAAGCATCGCGAATAACAAAATTCCAGCCCTTGGGTAAATGCTTTTGCGCCTTAGCCAACATCTTCGCCACCCCTTCGCGCACATAAGCGGTTTTTTCGATCTTCAGTCTTCCCTTCTCAATCGCCACCTCCACCCCCGGACAATATTTTTTAATATCCACCAACTTTTCCCCATTATCAATAATTTTGATTGTTTTCATTGGCAACTTATTCAAATATTTGTGAGTGGCTACCAATATCAACCAAGACAAGAATTAATTCGTCGTTTTCTATTTTATATACCAACAATAAATCATTAAAAATATGGCACTCTCGATAAGAGGCCAGCTCCCCTTTTAATTGATGGTCTTTATGCCGATGGCTAAGTTTTTTACCAGAAGCAAGGGTGTCGACGACAAATTCTATGGTTTCTCTTTTTGATTTAGTCAGACCGGCCCGCTTAAGCTTTTCAAAAGACTTGGCAAAATCTTTGGTACGCTTAATAAGGTACATATTGCCTATAGACCCTTAAGCGCTTTTTTTGCCGTTTTAAAACCATGAGTTTTTTTCGCTTCAGCCACCTGGGAATCAAAACGCGCTTTAATAATGGCCAGGTTATTGGTTGGGGTAAAAGGTAAACCATCCTCTTTTACCACCTGATGAAGAAAAAGCTTAACGGCACTAGACATATCAAGCCCAAGCCGAGCCAGGGTTTTGCTTGCTTCAGTTTTAGCCTTTTCTTCAATTCGAATACTTAAAGTCGTCATAATTATAGTATAGACGATGTAATTACAATGTCAATACAGATAATTTTTTCAAAAAATATCCTCTAGCTGGTTAGTTTTGAGAAGATTTTTTTAAATTATCTTTAATTTTTTTCTCAACAGCCAAGAGCACTTCACTTTTGAGTTCCGGATCGCTCTCGGCCACCCATTTGGCAAAATTATACATAACTTGATTATCCAGCTCTAGCCACCATCCATTTTTCATCAAAAAGATCAGCAAAGTGGTAACCGCCAAGCGTTTATTGCCGTTTTGAAAAGGATGATTTTTGATCAAAAGATAAAATAAGATTGACGCCTTTTTTACTAAGCCCGGATAAAGTTGTCGGCCAAAAGTCTGAAACGGAGCCGACAAAGACCGCTCCAAGATCGAGGGGAATCGAGTGGAGAAATCAGGAATCGGCTCATTCCAGCTCATAAACTTTTGCGCCAACTCGTGGGCAACATATTCTACCTCTTCAATTGAAAGGGTCTTAATTTTCATTTTATTCCTCGCCAAGTTTTTTTAGCGCTTCACCATATTTATCAACAATGAAGTCGACCTCTCGACCAATTTCTTCTCTCCGTCCCTTAGTCAAATCCCCTCTCTCGGCCAAACGCAAAACCTCCCCCTTGGGGATTAGGTAGGTCTTACCCATTTTATCTGCTTTGACTTGGCCTTTTTTCACATAATTAAAAACCGTAATGCGACTTACTTTTAGCAATTTAGCCACCTCGGCCGTTGTAAAATATGGCTTATTTTCTATCTTTTCCATACTTTATATCTTAACATATGTTAATGATGGTTTGCAATAGTTAACATAGATTAGAAAATATCCTCTAGGTATTCTATTTTGAGCAATCGATCGGTCCCCTTTTCTAGGTAGACAGAGATGGAGTCGATTTGATAATCGGCCTCGTCATCGATCTTCTTTTCTAGGAGATAAGTTTGGATCGCTCGAGAGAGGCGTTTAATCTTCCAAGGGTGGATATTGTCTTCGGGTTCGTAATCATCACCCCACTTCGCTAAAGCTTCGCGGGGCAAGCGTGTAACAGTCTTAACTTCGACAAAGTATAAGACAGCTCCGTTTTGGGCCACAATGTCCAATTCGCCCCAAGGTTTGCGATAATTGCGATCAAGGATAGAAAAGCCTTTGTTTTTAAGATATTTTACCGCTTCATCCTCTCCTATTTGGCCGATGATTTGCTTAGCTGTTCTACATGAAACCTTATCCTTTTCCATATTTACATTGTTTTATATACACCAAAGTGTTTCTTAAGAAACACTTTTAGTTCTTTAGGGTTAAAAGACGGTTTACAAAGACTGTTTTATATAAAAAATCCTTATTTAAAGCCATTTTTGCTTGATTTCTCCCCATTTCTATGAGAAATTCTTTAGAACGAAAAGACGTCTTTTATCCCCAGTGACCACAGGTTTATCCACAGTTCACCCTGTTTAGTATAGCGAAAACTTAACAGGGAAAACATTTTGACTAATTCGATAAATCATTTGAAAAAATCTTTGTTTTGTTTATAATATCTGGACAAGCGGGTATGGTTTAGTGGTAGAACACGTCCTTGCCAAGGATGAGACGGGAGTTCGATTCTCCCTACCCGCACCAAAATTCTTTTCCCTTAGTGGGCACGGGGAGACTTGAACTCCCATGGATTGCTCCATACGCTTCTGAAGCGTACGCGTATACCAATTCCGCCACATGCCCAAACACTCATTACTTGTGCGTCCCCGAGAGGATTCGAACCCCTAACGACAGTTCCGAAGACTGTTGTGATATCCATTTCACCACGGGGACATTAAGCCCTTCAATTCTAGCTATTTTTTGAACATTTGGCAAAAATTAGTTCGACAAGCTCACTATAAAAAGATAAAATAACGATATGACTGACACCGTCAAGATACAATTAAACGTTCCACGTGAAATCTTGGATATTACCGAAACCTTGCAAAATAGGGGGTTTTTAGCCTATTTAGTAGGTGGCTGCGTGCGCGATAGCTTAATTGGCCGAGAGCCTAAGGACTGGGATATTACCACTAACGCCACACCCGAAGAGATTGAGCCCCTATTTACCAAAACTATTTATGAAAATCTTTTTGGCACAGTAACCGTTGTTAACGAAGAAACAGAAGATGAGACATTGAGAAATGTCGAGGTAACACCATTTAGAACCGAGGCTAATTATTCGGACCGACGCCACCCTGATCAAATTAAATTTAGCGACAAACTTGAAGATGATTTAGCGCGTCGTGATTTTACCATCAATGCCTTGGCCTATAACCCCGCTACAAGCGAATTAATTGACCTATACGGTGGTGTAAAGGACATAAAGGACAAAACCA
>JBAZNO010000038.1:0-6346 GCA_041649195.1 Minisyncoccota bacterium
GACCGCCTGCTGAGCATCATTTAATGTTTTTGCCAATCCGGCAGGGCCGAATAATTGTTTTAGTTGATCTTTTTTAGCTTGGTCAGTTACGCATTGGTCTATCGCTTGCTCCACTGTTGACCCGGCAGGGAGGCCGGGGCAATTTTGAAGTTCGTTTAAAGCGTCGAGCCTGTCCTTGTCAACATCAGCGGCCATTTGCATTGATGCGTATAAGACATCTTGGTTACTTTCGTCTGGGTCATAAAGATAACTATCTACGGCCACCTTTCTTTTTTCAAGGTAGGTTTTTCTAGCCACCTCATATTGTTTCATTTGCTCCGTAAGTAAGGTTTGGGATTCGGGAGAGAGGGTTGCCATCGTAGACGAGAGGTCATTATTTACGAATTCTTGATAGCCTTGGTCTATTTTTGAAAACTTCTCATCGTGCCTTGTTAAAAAGGTCCCTTGATATTGTATGTCCTGGTTAACTCCGCTCAATTGACTCAGGGCATCTTTAGGGAGAAGGGATGCGGCTTGAGTAAAAGAAAAAGGAATAGCCAAAAAAATTATGGTAAGGATGAGAACTATTGGGAATTTTAGTTTTAGAAAAACCATCTTTATTGTTGTTTCTCAATTGTTGTCTCTTTAATCTTTGACCCATTTGCGTTTTGGCAATTGATTTTATAGATAACACTAGTGCTGGTGGTGGCTACACTGGGGAAGGCGATGGTTAATTTGTCACTCTTGCCCAAACTGTCCCCGGTTTTTTTCGGAGTGGTGCTGGCTGTTGTCGTTGCGGTTTCAATTTGGCTCAACCAGTTATTGCCCGCCGTACAATCGGTGGCATTAGGTGAGACCCAATAAAGAAGAAATTGATTGGTTTGGCCAGAGACGGCTTTAGATTTGAAGGTGACTAAGGGTTTTTGGTTGCTAAATTGTGAAGCGAGCCACTGGATTAGCCATTGTAGTATCGACTGGCTTCCCGAATCTCCTCCTCCTCCCATAATCAAATCGAGCAGATCGTTTAGGTTACCCCATTCTTGGCTATTTTCTCCATCAGCGTTGTTATTATCGTCATTATTATCGTCATTATTGTTATCATTTTGTCCTGGGGGGATATTTACATCTGCCCCCTCCCCGGTGTCTTCGGCCACACTTGGGACGTCAGCCACTGAAGTTACTTTGGCCGGACCCGGTGCACCACCGCCGGCGATCTTAGGTTTACCTGTGGCGTTTTCTTGAACATCTGGGCCTTCTCCCGGCCCTGTCGCTCCCATTTGCGGGTCGGCCACATACATATCACGGCTAAGATTAACGGCTGAAGTAAAGCCCTCTTTGTTTATACTAGCGGGAACATTAGTTTTCCATTTAGCGCAGACCATGTCTTCGCCGGTGCCAGCATTGCCATTGCTCCCCGCTTTAGCAACCCATTGTTCGCACTCTCGGGTGGGTAGGAAACCTTGTCCGGCGAGATAGGTATTGGCGGCATTTTCGTTAGCAATCGCTTTGCTTTGCTCGAGCTGGCTGATGGCCTGTAAATAACTTCCGTAGCGGTTATTGCGTGGCTCCATTAATTTAAGAAAGACGGCCCATTTATCTTCAGAACTAACTTGGTTAGCAGTTGGAGCTGGGTCGGCGGCCCAAGTTGGGGTCGCACCAAAGAGTGAGGCTAATTTCGAAATTGGCTTAGCGAGGTGGCCGATAATGGGCAAATCGGCGAGGGCAAACGAACGAGAGAGCGGAGCTTGGGCGGTTGTTGTTGCCCCTCCGGTCGGGGAGATCTTATTGAGGTCCTCGGTCGTAATGGTGGTGTTGAAGGGAAAACCATAAGCTTCTTGATCACTAATATCTCGCAATATTTGGTCTTTGAAGGCGTTGTCTGAATTAGCGATATCAACGAGGATCTTATCCTCGGCCTCTTGGGCGGTTTCGGCTTGATAATCAGTTAGATTAGTAACATAAAGCGGGGCCGAATTACCATTGGCATCCTTGCCTCCCTTTTGCATCAAGCCCTCATCTCCAATCATGGCATTTTGCCAACTTCTTAGCTCGGAGGCGCGGGTTCGCCTGGTGGCCGTCTCGCTATTAAACTCCTTTGTTTCAAAACGCTGTTGAATGCGATGGATGGCCTTAAGATGAGTACAAATCTGGATTGATAAGGTTCTGATTTTGTCGGTGTGATCCTCGGTTTTGTCGGTGTGCTCTTCAATTTTCTCGGTGTAGTCCATTACGTCACCATCTTGTTCTTGAACCGGAACATAATCTTGGGCTTGGGCGATCAGTGAACCAAAGAGCCAGGCAAAAAGGTTGAGTTGCTCTGGTCGAAAGGCACTACCCGAGCAAAAATTCTTAGCATAATTGCTCTGGTTGATCTTAGTGGTGATAACCGAACTGTCATTTCCGCTCATGATTTTTTCGTTATTTTCAGCTCTATCTCCAACGTCATTGGCATAATCGCTAAGCATGATTTCTCGGCCGGCCTTGTCCCAAGAAGTTTGACTTCCTGAAGATTGGGCATCTCTGATATTGGCCCACATTTTGTTGAAGCCATCTATCCCCTTTTCTTTTTTGGGGTCTGGTTCCTTTTCGTTTCCACAACCTAGGTTATAACTCATGTCGGTGATAACGGTTTTTCTGGCATCGCTTAGGTCGCCCCAATTAACCCCATGTTTGGCGGCCATTTTCGGGGCGCAGTTTTGGGCAGTAGCAAAGTCGGCGTCGAACAGAGTTTTTACTTGAGCATCAGTTATTTGACCAGAGACATCAAAAGGTTCATTGCCAGTAATAAAGTGGCCAATGCCGGTTGATTGCCCGTTGCTATCGGCATAGGGTCGGTATTGCACTCCCTCGTTAGAAACAATATATTTGGCCGTTTTAGCATCAGAGCTGCAGGCTGAGGGCACATTTCCTTGATCGTCTGATTGGACCTCATTATCCGTGCTGGAACTAAAGGGGCTCAAGGGATTTTCTCCGTTAAAGGGGTCGGCACTAGGGTCGGCACCGCCACCTCCTTCGATTGAGTCAGCCTCTTCCTCGCAAGACTCTAGGTCATCCTTTTGTAATTGTTTAGTGATATCGGCTTCAGATTTATTTGTTTCTTTGTCATTTTCTTTTCGTTGGGTGACAGCATCGGTACTGCTTGCTGCTAAGGCCTTAAAGTCGACAAAAGCCAAGGCAAAAACCACCAAAAAGGCGATGAAAATAATTTTGGCCCAATTTTTTATTATACCCGGTCTCATTTTATTGACTCAAACTATCAAAAATCTTTATTTGCTCTTGGGGGCTTAATTTAATTCCTTTATCGGTAAGATATTTATTTAAATTACTGACTAGCTTTGACAGGGTTGAGTAGGCAGAGATAAAACCTTTACTACTGCTTAGGGCGGACCTTGGTTCATCTAGAGCTTTTTCCATATTTGTAAGGAGGCTGACGATAAAGTTTATTTGGAAGATTAGCTTTCGGTGTTGAGAAACGAGTTCTTGGGGCACAATGACCCTGGCCAAGTTGGCCGAGACGGCTTGATGATTGATACGAGATTCGGTGACGGCCTTAAGGAGGGTCGGGTCATTTTTATCAATTGCCGAGAGGACGGCGGTAACCTCGTTTCCTCGGTTCGTGCCAAGGGGCTCAAAAGCTTTAACCATCGCCAGATCATAGGCTCGTAATTGCTCGGGTTGGTTGGCGCTTGATGAAGCGATAACTAGGTCTGGGGTGAGCTCGATTGGCGTTTTGATTACCTCGGTATTTTTAAGATCCTTAACGGCTACGGCCTCAAGATTTTTTTGCTGGGCAAGAAGCTCTTGGGTATATTGCTCTAAACGGACCGCCTCTTTCTCTTTATTTCGTTTGCCAATGAACCAAAACAAACCAATGGTTATGACCATTAAAAGAATCACTAGCCATATTACTTTTTTACTTGGTAAACGGGCCAACTGTCCTCTAATTATATAACTTTATCAACCGGTTGTGCACTGCCCTAAAGGTGGATAATTAATCATTTTTGTTTTATCATTATGGGGATGATAAATTCTCGATTTTTTGCTTACATTTTATTTTTATTTGGGTTCATTTTTTTACCAATAACGGGTCAGGCCGCTTTCTTAAATAGCGATCTCAAGATCGGGAGCACTGGTCAAGAGGTTAAATTATTGCAGATTCTCTTGAATCGAAATCCGGCAACGCAAGTTGCTACTTCTGGACTGGGTTCCCCGGGCAAGGAAACGACCTTTTTTGGTCGAAAAACGCTCTTAGCCATGCGTCGATTCCAAAAACTCAATCAAATTACCCGCGAAGGTTTTCGTCTTGGCCCAAAAACAAGGGCAAAACTGAACGAAATGATTAATTCGCTGGCCACCTCAGGCAAAACGTCCCCTTCGACAAAATTGCCTTTCACCAGCTCTGTGGTTAACACCCTGACTTCCTCCAACCCTTTGGTAAACACTCTCGTTAATGATTCCCAACCCAGCGCGACCCCTAGTGCTGAAATTAAGGTCCCAACCATTAGCTCCCTCTCAAATATAAATGTTACCCCTGGGCAATCGGTAATGATCAGTGGCCGAAATTTTATCCCCGGTAGCCAAGTCTTTTTTGGAGAAACGGCCGTTTCGGCTTCAATTGACTCGTCGGGGGGGACGATAAATTGCCAAGCGCCAGCTAATTTGGGCGCTTTTATGGTCTCGGTAAGGAATGCCCAAGGAGATTCTCGAATAATTAGCCCGATCTTTATCGTTGTCTCCTCGACCGTAATTGATCCCTCCCCCACCTCCGCCAATGAGGCAAATGTCACTAAAACTGCGGAGATTTTGGGCAAATTAGGAGTTTATGCGCCGTAATAATTTAATAATAATTATGACCAAGAAAATATTTTTTAGTTTGCTTCTCGTCAGTCTCTTCTTTGTTTCTTTTCCCCCCACCGCGAAGGCCGCGGGAATGGTTGATTTTTATGGTGGGGTGATTGAGCAGGTAACCTATTGTACCTGTTGGTATGATTTGGCGGTCGTTGTTCATGTCAAGGATATTGTCACTAATCGAACAATTAAGCTCAAGTATGTTTGGTATCTCTCAACCCTCCATCCTTTTTACCAGATTTTTACCTCTCAAGTTTGCGTCATTGGTGGCTATACCAAGGGCTCGCCTAAATGTCGAAATACTTCTGGCTGGTATTGTAGCGATTCGGGAACAAAGCCCGACGGAACGATTGACTATGTAAGGGGGATCGGCACTTCGGGTATTGGTTGTACGACCGGGCACAATTAATAAATTTTATTATTTATCTCGAGAGCGTATTTGATTGGCTCTGGTGAGTAAAAAACTTGCGGGTAAGATTCGGGCCGGAGATTTTTTGTTGCCCCGATAATTTTTTTATTGACATCAAACCAGATGATGTCAATTGGGAAATGCATATCTTTCATCCAAAAGCCTTGAATCGCCGGTTCGGGGTAAACAAAAAGCATGCCCCGGTCGGCCGGCAGAGCCAGCCGACCGGAGAGTCCCAATTCCCTTTTGACCGGAGTGTCGGCAATTTCGGCTACGATCGTGGTGGTGCCGATTTGAATTTGCGTTGTTTGATAAGAAAAATTATTTTTGGTCGTCCGATCGTGGCGAGTTGAATTAAAACCAATAAAAATACCAATGACAAAAATAATTATCAAAAATAAAATTAAAAATCTTTTCATTTTTTAATTTACTACTTGCACTAAACATTTCCAATTTTCTAATGTTAAATTTTCAGCCCGGGCCTTCGGAGGGATGTTACAAGTTTTAAAGATGTCATCAATCTTTTTATCCCACTTCGCTAAAGCTTCGCGGGATGCGACCTCGGCTAGCCGAGGTCGCAAATTACCCTTTAATAGCTTACGTTTTTGGGCGAAGCCTTTTTTGAGCAGTTTAAAAAAGTCCGCCTCCGAAATGTCCGAAAAATAATCACGTGAAATATTTTCGATCAATAAAATGGCTGAATCCACATTTGGTTTTGGTTCAAAGGCGCCGGCCGGCACAGTTTTAATATATTTAGGTGTGCCGTAACACTTGACCGACAAAGAAAGCAGACTTTCTTTGTCGGTCACCCTGAGCGAAGGCGAAGGGTTGACGGTAATGCGTTTTGCCACTTCTTTTTGCACCATTAATACCATTCGGCTCGGCTGAATTTCTTCCCCGCCCGCCTCGCGTTGCGAAGCATTGCGGGCAGGTTCACTTAAAAATTTTCGGATCACTTGGCCGGTAATATAATAAGGGATATTCGCCACCAATTTATAATCGCCCCCTGCAAAAAGTTTTGAAGCATTAAGTTCTAAAATGTCGCCGTGGGCAATAAATAATTTTTTATCATTTATTTCGTTCGCAAATTTTTCGAGCAACCCATCCAAC
>JBAZNO010000039.1:0-6253 GCA_041649195.1 Minisyncoccota bacterium
CAATTCGATGGCTTTGCAGTACTGCGTGGCCTGGTCCTTGATGTCGGGAAAAAGCTTCGCAAAGGCCGCCGAGAGCGACGGCACGGCGAACCAGCCAACGTACGGGAGTGCCTTTTCCGGCACGAACGTCGCGAGATCCGGCAGGTTCTTCGCGTACTCGAGTGCCTGGGCTGGGTCGAGACCGAACAGTTTGGCAATCGCCATGATCTGTTCTTCGATCGGCTTCGGGCCCGTGTACTCCGGCGGGTATTCGTAGGTCGATTCCTCTTCCTCATCCGCGTACTTGTTCTCGCGCCGATTCTCTTCGATGAAATTCGCGATGAGATCGGCGAGGCCAGGGGTGTTGTTGACTCGTTGGGCCTCTCCGTCGAGGAGTTGGGCCTTGTCATACTGCGCCCCAACGATACCCATGAATTTGAGACCCTTCGGATCCCTTTGTGTTACTGCGGTGTTAGACGGGGCCAATGTTATCATCGGAACCATCCTCCTTTCCTAGTTGTACTTACGCTTTGTTTACCGAAATCCTCGTCGGCGCCAGCTTCTCGCATGAGATGAGCCATTTATGGCCTAGATTAAGCCCCAAATGGCTCATCTCATTTGCAGTGATTTTATTGTCAAAATCTGACTTTATTATATCAAATATGTTGAGTCTGTCAAGTCTAGTTTACACCCTTCTCTTGATTCCCTATCTTCTATAGATACAATCTCGGAATATCAGGGTTGATGCGGGTTACTACTTCATAAGGCGAGGTTTGAGAGAGTTCGGCAAAGTCGTAGGCGCTAATACCCGAGCCCATTACGACAACTTCGTCACCTACTTTGGTTTTGGGGACCTTGGTAATATCAACAATAATCATATCCATACAAACTCGGCCAACAACCGGCGCTTTTTTACCGCCAACCAGCACGTAGCCACGATTAGAGAGAATACGGTTATAACCATGCCAATAGCCAACCGCACAAATCGCCAAGCGTGAATCTTGTTTAAAAACATGAGTAAAATTATAACCAACGGCTTCGCCCTTTTTCACTAAACGCGTTTCGCTCACCATCGCCTTCCACGTCAAAGCCGGCTTAAGCGAAAACCACTTGGCCTTTTGGCTTAAGTATTTTTTCGCCGCCATATCTGGCCATAGGCCATACAAGCCAATCCCCACTCGCGACAAATCGGCCACCTCATCAGTAAAAAAACTGGTACCGCCAGTGGCGCAAAGATGTTTGATTAAGTTTTTAAATCCAGCTAGCTCTAATTTTTCTACCATTTGTTTAAATAAAGAGATTTGCTTTTTGGTTCGCGCCTCGTCTTTTGGGGCGCAGGGGCTAGCCAGGTGACTATAAACGCCTGTTAACTTAATCTTTTTTAGTTTTTTAACTGACTTAATAACTAAATCGAGATCAGCCAATTCAAAACCTTGGCGATTCATGCCAGTATTAACCTTAAGCTGAAAGGCTAAATTTTGGCTTGGTTTTAATTTTTTATCTAAAGCCATTAATTTATTAAGCGATTCAAATGAGGAGATAGTAATGACAATATTCTCCCGCACCGCCAACCCAAAATTAGCTGGGCAAGTATAACCCAAAACGAGGGTAGGTTTTTTGACCCCCGCCTCGCGTAAAACAATTGCCTCTTCAATGGCGTCTACCCCCAGCCAATCAGCCCCCAGTTTCGAAAAAATCTTGGCACAATCAACCAGCCCATGCCCATAGGCATTAGACTTAATCACGGCCAAAAACTTTTTCTTCGGCCCAATCAGCTTTCGCCACATTCGATAATTATGAGCGAGAGCCTTGGTATCGATCTCGACCCAAGTGCGTAATGTCTTCTTATCAAGCATGATGGCATCATAACAAAAAAATTGAAAATGCGACATTTTCCTGTTAAAATCTCTAGAATCATTAAAGCCTTAGCGGGCCTGCCCGCCGAAGCTTTAGCGAAGGCGGGATTAGTTTAGCGGTAAAATATCAGTTTTCCAAACTGAGGTCGGGAGTTCGACTCTCCCATCCCGCACCTAAAATGAGTGATGAGATTAAAAAATACGCCTTTGTCGACGTACAAAATACTGACACCACAACGCGCAAGATTTTGGGTTTTGTTATCGATTGGCCCAAATTCTTCTCGTTCCTAACCAATAATTGGCATTGTGACAAAGTTTTTCTTTATTCGGGCATCGATCGGGGGGATGTGGAAACGGCAAAAGAATTTGAAGATTTAGAAAAGACGGGCTGCATCGTTCAATCTAAAACCATTTTTGCTTACAAAAACAAGGACAAAGAAATTAAGATAGACTGTCCATTCTGCCAGAAACAGTTCGTTGAAAAGGTTGATATGGGCTATAACCACAAATCTAATTGTGACGTTGACTTAACGGTTGATGCCATGGAGTTGGCAGGACCAAATACCGAATTTTATATTTTCACTGGCGATGGTGATTTTGAGTATTTGATTAAAAAAGCTGTTGAAAAAGGGTCAATTGTGCACATTGTGTCTAGCGCTAAAAGAATCAGAAGTGGCCCTCGTTATTTTATTTCTCGTTTTTCTACCAAATTAAGAAAATTGACCGAAGAGGATGGGGGTCCTGTTGATTTTCTCAATATTGATAACTTAAAGAATCGAATTAAAAAAGAGTAGGCAGAAAGAAAGGGCCGCGAAGCGCGACCCTTTCTAAGGATGTTCCCATTCTAGCAAAACACATTCAAAAGTCAAGCTTGACTACTACCTATCTTTATGCTATCCTTTAGACGGATAAACGCAACTACTGAATATTGGCTTTTGACCAAGGAGGTGTGCCATGGACCCGACTTTGTGGCTGGGAATTACGGCAGGGCTCATGCACGTGGTGGCGTTCGCACTTTACAATAAGCAAATGCTTCGAGGGACATCTATCCCGAATGCAGCGACTTGGACGTTGTGGACCTTTCTTACGGTTCTCAACGTCTCAAGCTATGCCGTGATGAGCGGTGACCTCGTGAAGAGTATTCTTCCCGCGGCCAGTTCAATCGCTTGCATTGGAACGTTTCTTTTCTCTCTGTACAAAGGGAAACTGTCACGGATGGATAAATGGGACGGATTTGCTCTGGCCATTGGTCTGGTATTGGGTTTCGTTTGGTGGTGGTATCACTCTGCCATTTGCGCGAATCTCATACTACAATTGTCAGTTGCGATCTCGTTTGTACCGACTTATCGTGGAGTTTGGAAGAACCCCGCGACCGAGAAGGCCTTCCCGTGGTACCTCTGGAGCTTTGCTTACGTCCTAAGTATCATCGTTGTCGTCCTTCGTTGGCAAGGTCAGTACGTTGACCTCGTCTATCCAGTTAACTGTCTTATATTGCACGCAGTAGTCGGACTTTTGACCACAAGGAAGACAGCATGATTCCGTTGCGAACACGCCCCGTCGGAGAAGCTCCTGCTTCACCGCCGGGGCTTTCTCTTTTACCATGAGACTTTTTGTTAATTAATTTACACTAAACAACCGGATTTATTGACATATCTCCCCATTTCTTTAGGATGGGAACAGAAGCTCTTTACCTTGCGAGAAAGGAGGTGCTTTATGCCTAATACTATCGACCCCGTTCTGGCCCAAATCAGAGACATGGTCAAAAGTATTGTCGGCCCACGAAGATTCACCGAGGCTCGCGGGTCGGTCAAAGGGCTAGAGACAATAACCTTCTCTCTCCCTACTTACCCAAATTGGCCGGGAACGATCGTTTTGGGAAAAGATGAAGAGAAATGGGTCTTGCTGGAAGTCAGCGAGAAGTTCTCTAGCTATGAAAAAACGTTCGAACGAATCACGCGAGGTAAGAGCTAAGGGCCGGCAATCGAAGATTGCCGGCCCTATAACTTTTTCTCGTAATTTTTATCGTCTAACTTTCCAAATCAGGAGCAAGAGCACGGCCATGGCGGCTACATTGGCCCAGGTAAGCCAATCACTAGTGCGAAAGGTATCAAGCAAAATAATCAAGAGACCAATGGCATAGAGACGAAGAAACCATGGATCAAGACTCCGAGTACCAGAACGCATCTTCCAATATTGCCAGAGCCAGGCCAAAGTAATGACAATAAAACCGTAATGCATTGTTATTCGGCTGGGATATTAGCAGGTAAAGTCCCTTTCATTTGCTTTAATTGCCCCTGCAATTTGGCCAAAGCCTCCATTTGCGTTTTTAATTGCTGTTGCTGTTCAGCCGTTAAGCCAGCCGGTAAACTAGTTGGCGTCGGCAAGGTACCAGGAGCCGTCGACGGAATCGCTAAGCCGCTAAGAGCTTGGCCCACAAAGAGCCCCATCAGGAGTGAAACTATGGTCGCAGTGAAAAAGAGGCCAATCACTACAATAAAGACCCAGCCAATCAAACCAATAACTAAGTACCAAACTCCCTGTTTTTTAGCCGGGTCAACCATTACGGAACCTTTGGCCCGCTTAAGGCTCTCATAAATGAGAAACATGCAGATCGCCGCAAACGGGACAATTAACACATTAATAATTACCCCCAACAAACTCATTAAGACTGAAGCTGTCGTTGATCCGAGTCCACCAAAAAGACCGGCAATCATCGCCGCAATAGCGGTGAAAATGAGGTAGGCAATCATCAACACAATCACAATCACGACATAACGACCAAGCACTGGCCAAAAATAACCCTTAACATACTCACGGCTTTTGACAATCGCTTTTAGCCCCTTCTCATCTTCAACGATAACGAGCATTTGAGCAAAAAGTAGCCAAATGGTCAAAATAATTCCCGGGATAACAAAGAGCATAAAGCCACCGCCGATAATAAACATGGTCAAAATGGCCACCCAAATGAGCGCGAGCAATTTGCCCCAGCCCAAGCGATAGGCCTCTTTAACCGTAATAACTTGTGCTCGATTACGCAAATAAATAAAAAGGCCAGCTCCGGCCCAAAGAACGCCGATCCCCGCGACTAAACCAATAATCGCCGCGAGAGACAAAACCAGGCCATTACCAGTAATCGAAAGAATCTGGTTAACCGCCATTAAGAGAAACGGCACAATCATGAGCACAACGATAAACACAAACTTTTCTCGATAGATCACCCAAGTATTTTTGAAGAGATCCCCGAGACCAATTAATTTAGGCATAATATTAAATAATTAAGCTATTAATTTTGACTTTGTTTGATTATAACATAAAATAAGTCTATGTTTAATTTTCACCTTTTCTCCCGGCGCTGGGGAGATTACCTCTTGGCCAACCAAACCCTCTATAACGTTTCCCTGCTGGTGCTCTTTTGTACCCTGTTTGAGGGCACCATCTCCTTTCTCGCCCCGCTCATCATTACTGGGGCCGGCATTTCGCCCGGGATGATGGGCCTCATTATGAGCACCTCCTCCATTACCGGTCTACTCTTTGACTTTATTGTCTGCCACCTGTTTCGTAAGGCCAGCTTTCGCCAATTTTATTTGCTTATGTTCGCGCTGGCCGCCATTTTCTCATCCCTGCTTTGGCAGAGTCAAACTCTAGTCTTTTACTTTCTCGCCATTGGCATTTGGGGTCTTTATTATGTTCTCTACAATATGGCTAATTTTGACTTTGTGGGCCGCTATACCGATGAAACTAAGCATAGCGAGAGTTTCGGTTTCTTGCGCATTTTTATTTGCTTGGGTTACCTCATCGCTCCAATTATTGCCGGACTCTTAATTGATAATGGTCAAATTGGTCTCAAACCATTTCTTATGGCTTGGTTTTTCCTGGCCGTGGCCTTTATCTTTTATCTTGTTCTCTTAGCGAATACTCGTCGTCTCCCCAAATTTAAAGAGGAGGACGAACGACAATACAAAGTTTTGAGTATTTTTCGTGAATTAAATTTGCTCAAAAAAATCGGCTTCAAGGTTTGGCCAGTATTACTAATCTTTCTCATCCTAAACACCATCGACTCAACTTTTTGGACAATTGGCCCGCTTTTATCTGAAAGTCTCTTTGGTTTAAGTGGTCTTGGTAGCGCCTTTATGGTTGCTTATTTAATCCCTCCACTTATCGGTGGATGGATTGTTGGCCGTTTTGCCCATCGTTTTGGACAAAAAAGAACATCGCTGTGGTTTCTTTTTGCTGGGACCTTACTCATGGCCGGATTTTTCTTGATTAAAGATAATTATCTTTTGCTTTTAGCTGATTTTATTGCCGCCTTTTGTTTATCGATCGCCTGGCCAGCCGGCAGTGGCGCTTATTCGGACTATATTGCCGAGGCACCAAATATTAAAAAAGAAATTGAGGGTCTCGCCGACTCCGCTTTAAAC
>JBAZNO010000040.1:0-6105 GCA_041649195.1 Minisyncoccota bacterium
CTCCTTACTAAGTAATTGGACCCAAAATCTTGGCGATATCGGCAATCTTCCACAAAGCTAGTGATTTATCAGTAAATTCTTCGTCCCCTTCTCGTTCGGTGCATTGCTCGTTAATTACCAGGATTGGCGCCGGAAAATTGAAGGGCGTAATCGTTAGATTAAGATTATGATATCGGCCAGTGATAATATCATCATTATTTTGTCGCTCAGTGAAAGTTGTTGTCAAAAGATAGGTCGATCCGCTCTGGCAAATATTTTTTAAAGCGATAAAAATGTCGGCAAACGAGAGGTGAACCAAACAATCTCGACAAAGAATTAGATCGGCCTTGGGCAAAGGATCCTTGAGAAGATCCAGATTGCGAAATTCAATCATCTCCTTACCGTATTTGACATTATTATCTTGAATCAAAGGCTTAACAATATCAGCGCCAATATATTTAATGCCATTTAAATCAACCAGCCTCATCCAGTAAAAATCCCCACAAGGTATGTCTAAGATAGTGGTAATCGCCAATTTTTTTATTAACTTCGCCAACTCGGTGCGGATAATTTCTGTTTGAGCCAGATTGGAACCAGCGCCAGAGACAGACTCTTTATCCCCCCAAACATTTTTACGGTAAATATCGGTAAAAACCGACTCGGTGTTAAGTTTCTCCAGCCGATAATCAGAGAGTTTTTCCCAAAGTGGCCCCATAATGGGCAATTTTTTAAGACTCTTTTTAATCCGATTTATAAACGCCATGCGCTAGATATCATATCACATTTATGCTATATTTGGACAACATGAAAGAATTTTTAAAAAAGATCCACCTTTTTGGCCTGTTTAAAAAAATCCAGTGGCTATTTAACGAATTAACTCGCCCACGTTATCGAGCAACCCCTCTCGCTGGAGGTTTGGAGAGGATCGGAACAAATTATGGAGGCTGGATGATCCCAAGAGGTCTATTTAACCAGAGCTCAATTTGCTATCTAGCTGGCGCCGGAGAAGACATTAGTCTCGACGTCGGGATTGTTGAGAAATATGGTAGCCAGGCTTTTATTTTTGACCCCACACCGGGAGCCGTGGCTCACTTCAAAGATCTAATTGAAAAAACCGAGCGTGGAGAGAAAATGCCGATCAATAATAGTTCCACTGAATTTTATAGTCTCAGTCGCAAAAATATCCCCCTTCTCCATTTCCAAGATCTTGGATTATGGAACAAAGCCGACACAATGAAATTATATTGCCCAATCAACCCGGACTGGAAGACGGCCCATTCATTGACCAACCTCCAAAAAACTAGCGACTATGTCTTAGTTAAAACTGACCGGCTATCAAATATCATGAAGAATCTAGGGCATAAAAAAATTGACTTACTCAAAATAGATATTGAGGGTTCGGAGTACCGGGTCATTGATTCAATTGTTGAGGATAATTTGGACATCAAATGCATCTGCGTCGAATTTGATGAGGTTGGTTATCATCTAGATATGTTTTATTTCTTTCGCATTTACCGAGCAATAAAACAATTGCTTCGTCAGGGCTACAAAATAATAAATATCACTCCTCATTACAATGTTACTTTTTTAAGAAAAGACCTTATTTATGAAACCGAGGGAAGTTCTGGGGAAGACAAAAAATTATCTTAGACGCCACGCTTGGGCAATAAAGTTGGTTCAAAGATTAAAGCGAGCAGGCTGGCCTTTGTTTTGGTATAAAATAAAAAACTCAACTGAACCCTTAAGCCATTTTTATGGTCTAGACCGAGGGCAAGCGCTTGATCGCTTCTATATTGAAAATTTTCTCCAAGAGAATAGGGGGTTTATTGCGGGTAGATGTTTAGAAATTTTAAACAACGAGTATTCGCTAAAATTTGGCGGGAAGCAGGTTACCCAAGCTGACATCCTCGATATCGAAACAAAAAACCCAAAGGCCAACATTATTGCCGACCTGCGACGAATGCCCGAAATCTTAAGCGAAACTTATGATTGTCTTATCCTGACCCAAACTTTACAATTTATCGACAATATTCCAAACGCTTTGGCTGAATGTTCTCGAATTTTGAAACCAGGTGGCTATATCTTGGCCACTCTCCCCGCTCTTAGCCGAATTGATTGCGTCGCAGGAAAAGATGGTGATTTTTGGCGCTTTACCGAGGCCGCAGCCAATTATTTGTTCAAAAAAGACTTCCAGACGGTTTTTACTAAGAGTTATGGTAATTGTCGGAGTGCCATGCTCTTTTTAGCCGGAGCCGCCCAAGAAGAAGTCTCGCAAAAAGTTTTAGAAAAAACAGACCCCGACTTCCCGGTGATAATTGGTGTTCTTGCTCAAAAATAAATGATAAAAAAAATTAAAAATTGGGCTGATTATATTGGACTTCGTTCCCTACTAAGAACCGGCTATCAGGTTGGACTTTGGAGTTGGCAAAAAATTATCAATTTTGGCGACAAATATCAACCCGGACCCAAGGCGATAATTTTGACTTACCATCGAGTCGCTGATTTATCGGCTGATCCATTGCAATTAGCAGTTAACCCCCATCGATTTGAAGAGCAAATAAAAAGTTTGAAAGCTCGCTTCAATATCATTGCTCTCCCCGAGCTAGTCACCAGATTAAAAAACCGAGACCTGCAAGGCAACGAGCTGGCAATTACTTTTGATGATGGGTATCGGGATAATTTAGTTAATGCTCTACCTATCGCCCAAAAATATAACGTCCCGATAACGATTTTTATTATTGGCAACATCGCCAGCCAAAACAAAACCTTTTCTTGGGACCCGGCCTACGCCAACAAGCCGGGGGCCTATCTAAACCAGGCGGAGATCGAACAATTAGCTCTTAACCCATTGGTGACCCTAGGCAGCCACACTCTAAATCACCCTCGGTTAATCGACCTTAACGAACAAGAACAAGAAGCCGAGATCTCGGCCGGGAAAGAACAACTCGAATTAATCATTAATAAAAAAATAGATTATTTCGCCTACCCCTTTGGTGGGTATACCGACATCAGTCGAGCAACAATTGATCTCGTTAAAAAAACGGGCCACCGGGCAGGTTTTACCACTGAGAGACGGGCGGTAAAGCTCCAAACCAACCCTTTGGCCATTCCCAGAATTATGGTGAGAAATTGGAACGCCGCTGAGTTGCTTAAAAGACTGAGAGCTCTTATACTAACAAAATGATTTTCGATACCCCCATTTTATTAATGATTTTTAACCGCCCAGACACGACCCGGCAGGTTTTTGAAGCTATTCGAAAAGCTCGACCGACAAAATTATTTGTGGCCGCTGACGGTCCCCGACCAGAGCGACCGGGCGAAAAGGAGAGGTGTGAGGAAGCAAGGACAATCATTAATAATGTTGATTGGCCCTGTGAGGTTAAAACTCTTTTCCAAGAAAAAAACTTAAGTTGCCGTTTTGGCCCACCAACCGCCATTAGTTGGTTTTTCGATAATGTTGAGGAAGGAATTATTCTGGAAGATGATTGTCTCCCCGACCCAGCTTTTTTCCCCTTTTGCCAAGAGCTACTAAGATATTATCGAGATGACAAAAGAGTGATGCAAATCGCTGGATCTAATTTTCAACTTGGCCAACCTCGAGGAGATGGTAGCTATTATTTCTCCAAATTTAATCATCTTTGGGGCTGGGCCTCTTGGCGTCGAGCCTGGGCCCTCAACGATTTTAATATGTCGACTTTTCCTAAATTTAAAGAGCAAAACGTTATCGCCAGCGTCTGGGAAAACAAAAAAGCCCAGCGAAGTTGGTTAAGAACTTTAGAAAAAATGCACCAGGGGAAATTAAATACCTGGGATTATCCCTGGACCATGTCCTTTTGGGCCCAATCCGGCCTCTGCGCCCTGCCCAATGTTAACTTAATAAAAAATATCGGTTTCGGCGATGAAGCGACCCACACAAAAAAAATCACCCCCAAACTAGAGAAACTAAACCTTATCGGGATAGAAGAATTGGGGCAACTTAAACATCCAACCTTTGTGGCCCAAAACAAAGAGGCGGACAATTTTACTTATGATCAAATCTATCGAACTCCTTTTCTAAAAAAAGTAGTGATCAGACTGTCCTTTCTTTTTAATAAATTCAAAAATGGCCATTAGCTCTAATTTAAAAAATTGGTTGAAAGAAACGGGCTTCTTTACAGTCAAAGCGCCAGACGATATTTTGATTGAAAACATTAAAAATAAGTTCGAGCACGAAAAAAGAAGTTTCTTTTTTGGCTGGAAAAAGCACTTAGTCGATTCGCTTTATTGCCACGCTTCCCCGGGAGTTCTTGAAGAAACGCTCCGCTTAATTAGCGACACCGCGAAGGCCAGCGGTGATTTACTAAATTTGGGGGGCGGGACCGGTCAGGTTTCGCAAATCTTCAAATCTCTAGGACACGAGGTTTATAATGTCGATTTGGCCCTCGAAAACACGGACGAAAAAAATATCCGCTGGGATTTAAACCAAAAACCCTACCCCTTTGCCGATCAGACCTTTGATTTTATTGTTGGCCAAGAGATTATTGAGCATCTAGAAAATCCTTGGGAATTCTTTCGTCAAGCTAAAAGAATTTTACGACCAAACGGTTTATTTATTATCAGTACTCCTAATATCCTGTCGACCCGGAGCCGTTTAAAGTTTTTGTTGACCGGTTATTTCCCTTGGTTCACCCCCGACTGTTTTAGTTACCATATTAACCCTGTTCCCTATTGGCAAATCGAACTTATTGCCCGACAAACAGGCTGGCAAATTGAGAAAACCCTGGGCAATGGCGATTATTTTTTCCCACAGAAAAGAAAGAGCTTGGCTAAAATTCTCTCGCGCAATGAAGAAATTATTATTGCCTTAAAACCAAAACAATGATAATTGTTAATCTAAAAGGCGGACTAGGCAATCAAATGTTTCAATACGCTTTGGGACGAAGATTAGCTCTCGTCGAAAAACAGGAGGTAAAATTTGATACTACCGGTTATAACCAAAACCATTACCGTTCTTATGGTCTCGGTATTTTTAAGGTTAAAGAAAATTTTGCCACAGCGACTGAAATCGCCAATTTAAAATACCCCTGGGGACTAATTTCTAAAATTTGGCGTTTATTTAAAGCAAAAATTCTACGTCAAAATTATATCGGTTGGGTTCCCTCCGTCTTTCGCGCCATCTCGAGCAAAAACTATTACCTAGACGGCTACTGGCAAAGCTATAAATATTTCGAAAAAATCAGAGAAACTCTGCTTGAGGAGTTCTCTCTTAAAACCGAGCTTGGTCAGACTCATCCCGAGTTATTGGCCAAAATATCCGAGGTTAATTCGGTTTCTTTGTCGGTTCGGCGGACAGATTATTTATGGCCCGTAAATTTAAAAAGTATTGGGGTTTGTTCCGTAAATTATTATAAAAAAGCAATTGAGCTCATTGAATCAAAGGTGGCTGATCCCGTTTTTTTTGTCTTCGGCGACGATCTTGATTGGGCCAAAGCCAACATTTTAACAAAGCATCAGGTCTTTTATATTTCCGAATTAAACACAAATAATCCAACAAAAGATTACCAAGAGTTGGTGTTGGTAAGTCATTGCAAACATAATATTATTGCCAATTCAAGTTTCTCTTGGTGGCCGGCGTGGCTCAATCAAAATCCTGATAAAATTGTCATTGCCCCCGATACCTGGCTTAGCGATGGTAGTATTAAGATTAACGACATCGTACCTTCATCATGGATCAAATTGCCCCGAAATTAAGACCAAAAGTGAGCATTAATATTGCGACTTATAACCGCGGGCATTTTTTGCCGATGGCCATTGAAAGTATTTTGAAACAAAGCTTCACTAATTGGGAAATAATTATTGTTGACGACGGCTCAACCGACAATACGGCTCAAGTTATCGAAAAATACTTAATTGACCCCCGAATCCATTATTTTAAAAATGACCAAAATTTGGGGATTTGCGCCACTCGCAACCGAGCCCTTCAAGAATCCGCCGGTGAGTATCTTGCCGTTTTAGATAGCCACGATTTTTGGGCCGACTCCGATAAATTAAAAAAACAGGTAGAATTCTTAGACCAAGAAGCCGGTCAGGTGGCCATTGGCACCGGAGTGATTGTTAGCAATAAAGATGGCCAGGAATTAAGGCGCT
>JBAZNO010000041.1:0-5905 GCA_041649195.1 Minisyncoccota bacterium
AAGAATCAGAGAAATCCGCGAGGCGACGGGTGTGCCCTTGGTCTTACATGGCGGGTCGGGGATTACCGATGAGGACTTTGTGGCGGCGATTGAGGCGGGGATTTCGGTTATCCACATTAATACCGAATTACGTTTAGCCTATCGTGACGCTCTTCGCCAAGCGCTCCAAGATTATCCGGAAGAAATTGCCCCGTACAAGATTTTGAAGGGGGCAGTGGCCGCCATGAAGGAGGTGGCCGAAAAGCGCTTGCGTCTTTTTTCGCGACTTGGTTAAATAGGGAGCGGAAGCACAACCGCCACTTTTAGAAGGAGTCAGAGAATGCAAAGGCCTAATTGTCGAGCAAGGGTCAATGTTTTTATTGACCTGAGTGATACCACAAACAACCCGATTGGTTTCGATGCCGTTCTGGGGGCTTTGTTCTTGGATGGGGTTAACCTTGTTTGGGTCGATGATCCAGACAGGGCAGACATCTGCCTTGTCGATCGAAAGAAGAAATTACCATCGCACGCCGGCGGTAATGGTAACTCCCAAGATTGGACAAAGCTACGGTCGAATGTTTTATACATTGTCTACCGGCAGATTCAATCGGATCCCCAGTCTCGGTATCCGGAGATGGTTCACCGAGTGCGCAGTCTTGGTTGGAGGGGTTTGTGGCCCCTAGTTAAGTCTTTTGTTGATGGCCTTGACACTGAGTCGAGGCGGTGAGATTGCGGGCGGCTGCCAGTTTGGCTGTCGCCCGCCAATGTCTTTACTTTTTTAGGGTTTTAGGTATACTTAACCCGTTATGATGTTGAAATTAAACGCTAAACCACGAATTGCTTTTGGTAAAAAGATAAAAGCTCTCCGAGACGAAGGACAGGTCCCGGCCGTTGTTTATGGTGACAAAAAAGAGACCATCTCCATTTGCCTCGACTTAATCGAATTCAAAAAAGTCCTAGCCCAAGCGGGCGAGTCAACAATTGTCTCTCTTGAGCTCGCTGGCAAAGGCCAAGACGTTTTAATTCACGAGGTTCAGGTTGATCCGATTTCGGGTGTGCCGGTTCACGTTGACTTTTATATTGTTAGCCAAGACAAAGAGCTCGAAGTCGCCGTTCCGCTTGTTTTCGAAGGCGTTTCGCCCGCGGTTAAAGATTTGGGCGGGAGCTTGGTTAAGGTTTTGCATGAATTAGAAATTCGCGCTTTGCCGAAGAATTTGCCCCACGATATCAAAGTTGATATTTCAAGCCTTGTCGCCTTGGACAGTCAAATTTTGATTAAAGATTTGAAATTGCCAACGGGGGTTGAATCGGTTTTGGATGTCGAAGAAGTGGTCGCCGCCATTACCGAAGCCGGCGAAGAAGTGGTTGAAGAAACGGCCCCGGTGGATCTCTCGGCGATTGAAGTTGAAAAGAAGGGTAAACAAGAGGAGGAGGGAGCTGAAGAAGAGCCGGCTAGTTCTGATGAAAAATAATTAGAACTAAAACCACCCGCCAGACCTTGGGCTCACTTAAGGTCTGGCGGGTTTTGGGTTGGGGGAGTTTTTGTTATAATAACGTGAATGGGAAGACAACCAGTTTTTTTGTGGTTGGGATTATTTGTTGGTTTGGCGATCGCTTTTTTGCCAAGCTTAGTTTTGGCGGAGACGGCGCAAGAAAAAGAAGCCCGTTTAAATGCTCAATTGGCTCAAGTTAATCAAGAAATTGCCGACCAGCAAAACCTGCTCAAATCTAAACAAAAAGAAACCGCCAGTATCAAACGCGATATTGATATTTTGACGTACAAAATCAATACGGCTCAACTCAATATTAAGGCTAAGCAAATTGAAATCTCTCGCCTTGGTGGAGTGATCGTGCAAAAGCAAAAAACCATCAATGTGCTAGATGACCGGCTGGGCCAGGAAAAAATTTCTTTGTCCGAATTATTGCGTAAAACGCGCGAGCTTGACGACAATACTTTTGCCGAAATTATTTTAACGTCCCAAACCCTCTCTAATTTATTTGTTGATCTCCAACGCTTTAATTCACTTGAAAATAATGTTCAGGCCACCCTTGATTCGGTTCGTGGGGTCAAAAAAGATACCGAAACGCAGAAAGTCGTGCTTGAGGATCGCCGTGATGCCGAAACTAATGCCAAAAAAGCGATTGAGGCCGAGAAGGCCAATATTGAACAATTAAATAAAGAGAAAACCGTTTTGTTAAATGCTAGTAAAGCCAAAGAAAATTCTTATAAAGCGGTGATTGCCTCTAAAGAAAAAGAGCGCTCCGCTATATTAAATGCCTTGTATACCTTACGTGGGGCTAAGAGTATCACTTTTGGTCAAGCCTTAGATCATGCCAAATTTGTTTCGACTAAAACAGGGGTGCGGGTGGCTTTTTTGTTGGCCATTATTACCCAAGAGTCTAATTTGGGCCAAAATATCGGTACCTGCAATCGGCCTAGCGACCCACCCTCAAAAAGTTACAAATCAGTAATGAAGCCCGATCGAGACATCGGTCCCTTCGAAAGAATTTGCAAGGCTTTGGGGATTGATCCCGTTGGTCAGCCCATCTCCTGTCCTTATGGTGGCGGTTACGGTGGAGCGATGGGGCCGGCCCAATTTATCCCTTCAACTTGGCAGGGGATGGCTAATGCTGTTTCAGCCGTTACTGGTAATAAACCGCCCAATCCGTGGGATCCTCGCGATGCCTTTACCGCCTCTGGTCTTTATTTGCGCGATTTGGGGGCTGATGGTGGGACCTTTACGACTGAGCGTAAGGCCGCGCTCCGCTATTATGCTGGGGGTAATTGGGCCCTCGCCAAAAACGCCTTTTACGGCGATCAAGTGATGGCCATTGCTAGTAAATATCAAAAACAAATAGAGATCTTGCAGGATTAGCAAATTTGGTATATAGTAGCGAAGTCATGAAAAAGGATATTCACCCAAAATATTACAATGCTAAAGTCACCTGCGCCTGTGGGAATACCTTTACGGTTGGCGCTTCAGTTGAAAAAATCAATGTTGAAATTTGCAGTGCTTGCCACCCGTTTTTTACTGGTAACGAAAAGGTGGTAGACACCGCTGGTATGGTTGAGAAGTTTAAGGGTCGGGCTGCTAAGGCAACTGCTTCGAAGAAGGTTGTTAAAAAATCTGCCTCCAAAACTACGGAGGGTAAATAGATAATGGATCTTGCCGATTTTAAGGCTAATAATAAAACCGTCTATCTGGCCGGTTTGTATGAAGATTTAACGCGTCAAATTACTGAAGCGCGGTCTTTAGCTTTGGCCGATGAATCAATTAAAGATTTAGTTGAAGAAGAAATTAAAGATCTCGAAAAACAGCAAACCGAGATTTGGGAGAAGATGGAAGAGATTTTAAAACCTAAAGTGGGTGAAGGCGATTCGGCCGGACCCAAAACGGTAATGATCGAAATGCGCGCCGGCGCCGGTGGGGAAGAGGCCTCGCTTTTTGCTTACGAGCTATCCCAGACCTATGCTAAATATGCCGCCTCGCAAGGTTGGGATTTTGCCTTAGTTGATGAGTCGCCCTCAACCTCGGGTGGTTATAAAGAAGCGACTTTTGAAATTACGGGCGCGGGGGCCTACGATTCGTTTAAATATGAAATGGGGGTGCATCGGGTGCAACGGGTGCCGGCGACCGAGAAGTCGGGGCGAGTTCATACCTCCACCATCTCGGTGGCCGTTTTGCCGGTGCGCGAATATAGCGAAATTAAAATTAATCCGGGCGATCTCGAAATCGAATTTACCCGCAGTGGGGGAGCCGGCGGGCAAAATGTTAATAAGGTAGAAACGGCGGTTCGCATCGTCCACAAGCCAACGGGCCTCGTCGTGCGTTGCCAAAAAGAACGTACTCAATTACGCAATAAAGAAAAGGCGATGGAGATGTTAGCGGCCAAAATTGAAGATCAAGAACGACAGGAAGAGACGGCCAAATACTCGGCCGAACGCAAAAGCCAAATTGGTACTGCCGACCGCTCGGAGAAAATCCGCACCTACAATTTTCTCCAAGACCGCATTACCGACCACCGGATCAAAAAGTCCTGGCACGGTATTGAACGGATCATGGCCGGCAACCTCGACCAAGTTTTCGCTGATCTCAAAGCCGGTCTTGCCAAATAAGGCTCTTTTTGTTAAACTCTTACCTGTATGACTGAAACCGTTAAGGATCAGGCTAAAGAAGATTTAGTCAAAAAAATGTTCGATTTAGGGACGCATTTTGGCTATGGCCGAAATAGCCGACACCCGTCGAGCAAGGCTTTTTTGTTTGGTTTAAAAAATAAGACTGTGATTATCGATTTAGAGAAGACGGCCGAGAGTTTGAACACGGCCAAAGCTTTTGCCAAAGAACTTGGCCACAATAAAAAGGCGATTATCTTTGTTGGTACCAAAACCGAGGCCAAGCGACCGGTAGAAAGTGTCGCCAATTTGTCTGGCTTGCCGTTTGTAATTGAGCGCTGGATCGGCGGGACCTTAACCAATTTTCGCGAGATTCGTCGCCGCATTGATCGCTTGCTTACTTTGAAGGACGAAGAGGCCAAGGGCGAATTAAATAAATATACGAAAAAAGAGCGTGGCGTGATTGCTAAAGAAGTAGCTGATCTCGAGCGTTATTTTGGGAGCTTAACCGATCTCGTTAAATTGCCGGGCGCCGTTTTTGTGGTTGATCCAAAAAAAGAAGAAATTGCCGTGGCCGAAGCCAAAAAATTAAATATCCCCGTTATTGCTCTCTCCAATTCGGATTGCAATATTGAGGGCATCACTTATCCGATTGTTGGCAATGACGCTCAGCAAAAAGTGGTTGATTTTATTGCTCGCGAGATTGCCACGGCTTATAACGAAGGTGTAAAAGAGGGCGAACAAGCTGTCTCCGCGGCCGTTAAACCAATCGAAGCTCCAACTGCTTAAAATTTTTCCCTACATACAATATACTAAATACTATATACTATTAACTATGATTACCACTGAACAAATTAAAGAACTTCGCGATCGCACCGGTATCTCCATTGCTCAATGCAAAAAAGCGCTCGAGGATGCTGGGGGCGATATTAATAAGGCCTTAGATTTTTTGAAAGAGAAAGGTGCCGAGATTGCCGATAAAAAAGCGACACGCGAATTGCATGCCGGTTTGGTTAGTGCTTATGTGCACTCTAACGGTAAAATGGGGGCCTTGGTGCAAGTTCATGTCGAGACCGATTTCGTGGCTAAGAATGAGGGCTTCAAGGCATTGGCTGATGATTTGGCTATGCACGTGGCGGCGATGGATCCGGCGGATGTGACCGAACTTTTGGCTCAACCCTTTATCAAAGATCCGGGCCTAACGATTGACGATTTGGTAAAAAATCATATTCAAAAATTTGGTGAACGCATTGAGATTGCGCGCTTTGCTCGTTTGGACACTAACAAGTAAAACCACCCATGGTTTATTATATTTTGGCGATAATAGCGCTTATCACGCTCGCGGCTCTGTCCGTGATTTTTCGGCGCCAGATTATTCTTAATCGTGGCAAAAATCTCGATTATAACGAATTTCGTCATTATGCGATTACTAATTTGGCGATCGATTATCTCGCCTTCAAGATCGTGCGTCTTTGCCAAGTGGCCTTAAAGAAGTTTTATATTTTCTCGCTCCACTTCATTAAAAATTCGATGGCCACCGCGCGCTATACTATTGTGCGAGTGGAGAGAAAATTTAATAAAATTGTTGACTCCGCTCCTACTCCCGACGAAATTCACCGCACCGACAAAGTCTCGTCCTTTTTGAAGGAGATCAAAGATCATAAAGAAAATGCCATGGCCGAAATGCAAAGCTCGGCGGATGAAACTCAGAAATAAAAAATCTCAAAACTGAGCCGGTGGCAGGATTCGAACCCGCTGCATCCACTTTACAAAAGTGGCGCTCTACCAATTGAGCTACACCGGCGTTTCTAT
>JBAZNO010000042.1:0-5812 GCA_041649195.1 Minisyncoccota bacterium
CTGGACGCCAGTCTTTGATGTTCTTATGGATTTACAATTGTCTAAGTTCGACCCTCCGAAGCCTTCAAAAGGTTCGAAAACCCTTGATGATTCTAAGGTTCTAACTTGGACATCTGGCGGAGAGGGAGGGATTCGAACCCTCGAGGGGCTTTAAGACCCCTACCTCGTTAGCAGTGAGGCGCTTTCGACCACTCAGCCACCTCTCCGTTTCTTATTTAATTTTCACTCTAACCCCTAGACTTTAACACAATTTCAACTCTCTGCCAAACTATCCCCACCTGGGGCTCGCTGGGGTTGAGTAATTGGTGCTATAATAAACGGCAGGTCGAAAACTTCGCTTCATTAATTATTAAAAATAAAATAATAATGAAAGTTTTAAATTGGATCGCTCTCATCCTTGCCATTGTTGGCGCTATTAATTGGGGTTTGGTGGCTTTGTTTGGCCTTGATCTCGTGGCGTTGCTTTTGGGCGCTGGTTCTGGTCTGGCCAAAATTGTTTATGTTTTGGTTGGTTTGGCCGGTGTTTACCTGATCTTCATTGCCAAGAAATTGGCCTAAATTTAGGTTCGCAAAAAACAAAAACCCCGCTCTGGTGGGGCTTTTGTTTTACTTAATCTTTGGTGATACACTTTAAATATGACCAAGAAAAAAATTATCACCGGGCTCATTATCGTCGCGATTATTTTTGTGGCGGGGGTTTTGATTATTCGCTTAATTTCACCAGAGGATAATTGGATATGTAACAAGGCTGGGGAGTGGATTAAACATGGCAATCCTAATTCGGCCAAGCCTAGCATTTCTTGTGGCCAGACGACAACAAACACTAAACCCTCAACCGGTTTGCCAAATCCGGCCTCGGTGCATTGCGAAGAGGTGGGCGGGACGCTCGAAATCAAAACTGATGCCTCTGGTGGGCAAGTCGGTTTTTGTACCTTGCCTGATAAATCGGTTTGTGAAGAGTGGGCCTTATTGCGCAATGAGTGCGCCGACAACTCGGAGCATTTTCTTCATTTAAATATTAAACCGGGTGATAAAATTGAGAGTCCGCTAAAAATTACTGGCGAGTCCGGCGGCGGTTGGTTTTTTGAAGGTTCTTTCCCCGTCACGCTTGTTAATTGGGATGGCTTGATTATCGCAACCGGTCTTGCTCAGGCGAAAGGCGATTGGATGACAACCGGTTTTGTACCGTTTGAAGCGGAGCTTAAATTTACTAAACCGGCCAATCCAACTAATCAAGCTTATGCCGAAAAGGGCGCGATCATCTTTAAAAAAGACAATCCCTCCGGCTTGCCGGCTAACGACGCCGCTTACGAATTATCGATCACTTTCTAAAATAACATTTTTTAACTTCGTCTGTTAGAATAGGTCCATGACCCAAAAAGAGGCCTTAGAAATTTTAAAGATGGGGCATAATGTTTTTCTCACTGGGGCGGCCGGGAGTGGGAAGACTTATGTTTTAAATGAATATATTCGCTGGCTGAAGGAGCGAGGGGTTGAGGTTGGCGTGACGGCGTCAACCGGCATTGCCGCGACCCATATTGGTGGGCAAACGATCCACGCCTGGTCGGGTCTTGGGGTGCGCGACAAACTCTCGGCCTATGATCTCGAAGATTTAGAAAGTAAATCTTATTTATGGAAGCGTTTGGATCGGGCTAAAGTTTTGGTGATTGACGAGGTGTCGATGCTCCATCACTTTCGTCTCGACTTAATTGAGCAAGTTTTGCGCTCATTTAAAAGAAGTGAAGAAAGTTTTGGTGGTTTGCAAGTAATTTTATGTGGCGACTTTTTTCAATTGCCACCGGTCTCGCGCGCGGGCGAACGGGCTTCGCGTTTTGCTTATGAGGCCAAGGCTTGGCCCAGTCTTAATTTAAAAATCTGTTATCTCGAAGAACAGCATCGTCAACAAGATGCGAAATATCTCTCCATCCTCAATGCGATTCGTGATAATGAAATGAACGAGGATTTGGGTGAGCATCTTCAGTCCAGACTTAATAAAAAAATCAGTCAAATCGAACCGACCAAACTTTATTCGCACAACGTTGACGTCGATGAGGAGAATGAGCGGGAGCTGGCTAAATTGCCGGGCGAAGTTTATGAGTATTATATGAATGGCAAAGGCAAGGAGCGAATTGTCGAGACGCTTAAAAAAGGTTGTTTGGCGCCTGAAGTTTTACGCTTAAAAAAAGGAGCGCGCGTGATGTTTGTGAAAAATAATTATGAAGCCGGTTTTGCCAATGGCACCCTTGGTATCGTCTCGAGTTGTGACTCGCAAAATATCATTGTTCGTACCTACAAAGGTAAATTAATTAATGTCGTGCCAACCAGTTGGCGGATCGAGGAGGAGGGCAAGGTGAAGGCGGAGATTAATCAATATCCATTGCGTTTGGCGTGGGCGATCACCGTGCATAAAAGTCAGGGTTTGTCGCTTGATGCCGCCGAAATTGATTTGTCTAAATCGTTTGAAAAGGGGATGGGTTATGTTGCTTTGTCGCGCGTGCGTTCGCTCGAGGGCTTATCTCTCAAAGGGCTCAATGTTATGGCCTTGCAAGTTGACCCTGATGTTTTGCATCGTGATGAGGAATTTCGTCGACAATCACAAAGACATACTGCCGAGATGGGGGCGCTTGATCGGGCGGATTGCGAAGCCAAGCAAAAAAGATTTTTACAAAAAATTGGGGCGCTTGATGGAGTGGGCAAAGAGATTAAGGCGGCGAAAAAATTAAGTACGATAGATAAGACGAAGTTGTTGTTAGAAGAGGGGAAGACTTTGCACGAAATGGCTAAAGAACGAAATTTAAATGCCGAAACAATTCTTGATCATTTAGAAAAGATTAAAGAGGGTGATCCGACGATCCCGATGCAATACTTAGGTCAAGATATGATTGTCGCCCGCGCTAAAAAAATTCGTCAAGCCCTCTCAAACAACGGTACAGTTAGTGGCAAATATCTTCTCGGTCCGGCTAAAAACAAACTTGGGGCGAGTTTTTCGTATGAGGAGATTAGGCTCGTAAGACTCCTCATGTAGGTGCTTGATTGTTTTAAATTCCGGTGCTAGCCTGAAATAGGAGCAAAACTGCTCTTTGTGAAGTTCAAAAATTTGACCTCAAAGAAAGGAGGCTGTCGTGTTTATTGACGAAGAAATGATGAAGGGAGTAAAATCCCGCGTTGATTGGGAGAAAGACGTCAAAGACTCTCCGTTTGTCCAAATTGGCAATCCTCTCCGTCTTGACGAAGACCAAGATTCGGCTCCGTTGGCTGATGAGCGAATTTTTTCGGCCCTGCTTTTTACTAAGGAGGGTATCGGGATGTTCGAATCTCATGATGTTGTCTTCTTGGCGACAGATTTGCAAAAGGTGAAGGGTCTGGGCTGGTCTTTTTGGGCACAGGTGAAAACGGTTTGGTATTTTTACCATTACCTAAGAAAAAGTTTTTCCTATGCCCGCTCCTTAACCAAAGAGCTCTTTGCGATTGACCGTTCTGATCCAGATCTTGTTTGTCGAACTTTGCGCATCTGGCTTGGCTGGCAAGGTGACGGAGACTGCGGGGAGACGGTCGAAGAGACAATGGAGATCATGAGGAAAAGGCGGGAGAGCGACAGAGCTTTTGCCGAAGCCAGAGCTCGAGATCCGCGGACCATATCCCAGATGGGGCAAGAGTTTTTGGATCGATTTTGATCTTTACCCGTGAGCGACAACGAGACCATAAATTCGATGAGGGTGACCGCCGGCTGATGAAATCAGCCGGCGGATTTTAATTCTTGAAATAATCCATAAAAAATGGATTTTTTGATTTTGTTGTTTTTTACTTTGAAAAATATTTTAAAAACTAAAGATAGTGAAAATTTTCTTTCATATATTTTTTTGCAATCAGACAAAGTTAGGCCATATTTTTCTCCGTAACTTTCAAATAAAATTTTGCTGACTTCCTCGATGCATTTTGGGCGGTTAGATGAGGCGCCACCATCAAGAGAACAAACAACAACTTGAGGCAGATAATAGCCTTTTTTATTGGCCAGCAACATTTTTATAACCCATTTATAATCAGCACAAACTTGATAATTTTCGTCAAACAAGCCAATCTCATCAAAAATCTCTTTTTTAACGACCATTGTTTGGTGTCGAAAAGGCATCCGAAAGAAGGCCTGTTGTTCGTTGCCCTTTTTTATTGAGTCTGGCTTGTCTTTTTTTGATTTTATAACCCAGTCGGCATGAATAAAATCTGTACCCGTTTTTTTGATATTTTTAATAGCTGTTTCTAAAAAATTTAAATCAGTAAAATAATCATCGGTGTTCATGATGTTAATATAGTCGCCCTTAGTGAGCCTTATCCCGTGGTTCATTGCTGGATAAATACCACGCTTTTCCTCGCGAGCGAGAACGGTGATCCAACCTTTTTGCCTGTATTCCTCAAGAATTTCCATAGTGCCATCTGTTGAGCCATTATCAACAACAATATGCTCGGTGTCTTTGAAAGACTGATTATGGACACTACCCATCATTTTTCTGAAAAATTCTTCGCGTCCTTCAGAAACGATGTTTAGACAGGGGGTGACGACACTTATCATACACAGCAAGGATAATTACTTTTTAAGAATTTGTACAGTATTTATTACCCATGGGCGACTACTAGGCCATAAATACGATGAGGGTTTGCCCCGTTATCAGTGAGGAGGTTGCGAATTTCGTTAATGGTGGCGCCGGTGGTGGAGACGTCGTCAACAATCACGAAAATCGAGCCCAAAAACCCCGACGACCCTTGGGCGCCCTTAAGGGTCGTCGGGGAAAGGGAGGGGGTGAGCTCGAATGCCCCCTTTAAATTTTTTAATCTGGCTTCGCGATTGCGGATCGAGACTTGGGTCGGAGTATTTTTTATTTTTTTAATAATATCGGTGCGGACGGCAAATTGATTGGGGTTAAGGCCGGCGATTTGGCGAGCGAGTTCTTCGGCTTGGTTATAACCCCGTTCTCGGGAACGGGCGAGGGAAAGGGGGACGGGGATTAGGATAATCGGCGCCAAGGGTAACCCTTTGGGCTGCTTCTTAAGGGTTACCCTTGGCGGCATAATGAGGAGTTCATCTTCGAGTTCTTCCATTAAACAATCATACATTGGCTTAGCCAGAGTTTCGGCCAACTCTAGGCCACGTTTATATTTTAAGCGCCAAATCACCTGCTTCATCGTGGGCGTCCCGTATTCAAAAACCGAGAAAATTTTGTCTTCATTTGGGCTATAGCTGCGAGGCAGATCTCTTAAACAGCTTTCGCAAAGCCAAGTTTTTTCTTGACCGCAACCTAGGCAATGGCGGGGGAAGAGGAGATCGAGACCCTTGTGGATAAATGACTTGTAAATATTAGCTATGTTCATGGTGTCGGTGCTATAATAATAGCAAATTAAGCGAAAAACGCGCATGGGATTTTTTGATGAACTAAAGAAAATTGTTAAAGGGAGTCTAAGCAAAAGACCGCAAAGTGTTGTGGCGATTGATCTGGGTATTTCGTCGGTTAAATTGGTCCAATTACGCAAAGAAAAAGGCAAGGCCGTTCTCGAAACTTACGGCGAGTTAGCTTGCGGCCCTTATAATGATCTCGCGGTTGGCCAAGCGACCAATCTGTCTGTCGAAAAAACTGTTGAATTACTCAAAGACTTATTTAAAGAAGCCAATGTTACTACGCCGGTAGCCATTTTTTCTATCCCTTTGCGCAATAGTTTAATTGTCTCGGTTGAGGTACCCGAACAAGCGCAAAGTAATTTGGCCGAGGTTATCCCGATCGAAGCGCGCAAATATGTGCCAGTGCCCATTTCTGAAGTCATGCTT
>JBAZNO010000043.1:0-5664 GCA_041649195.1 Minisyncoccota bacterium
TTGGGGGTTATTATAAGCCAAGTACTGGCCGATATGTCATGCCCTCTTACCGAACCTCCCCAAATCGCTCTAAACTAGACAACTGGTCCACCAAGGGCAATTACAACCCTTACACTGGCAAGAGCGGGACCAAATCTTACTACTATGGATACTAAAACCTTAAAATTTATAGTAATAGGATTTCTGTTAACTATTATTTTACCTGTTACTGTCCTCGCCCATCCCGGAAACACAGACGGCTCTGGTTGCCATACTTGCAGAACTAATTGTTCAAGTTGGGGGTTATCTTATGGAGAATATCACTGTCATAACAGCAAGGGACCTGTCCAACCTTTATATCCTGTCAGTAGCACATATGGAGCTGGAGGTACCGGTTATACAACACCAGCCCCTTACTATGCTTCGCCCTATATCCCAACCACCCCATCTTGTCCTTCAATGTCTCTTTACGATTCTCTCACGGGTGGATGTAAATGTTTTTCGGGCTATGTAGTAGATAAAGACATTTTTGGGGAAGAATCTTGTGTTAGCGGAAATTCTTATTGTCATAAAAAGATAGGTATAATGTCCAGTTATAGTAGCTTAACTAAAAAATGTGAGTGTGACCTTGGTTACGAGTTTGACGGTTCTAGCTGTGTTTATAAATCATCTAATTATAACTACTCCTATGGTAGTTATTCTGGTTCGGGCACCTGTCCTCTTAACTCTTCACAATCTCTCACTGATTCAACTAAATGCACCTGCAATACTGGATTCCAAACTAATTTAGCAAAAGATGCTTGTGTTGCTCAAACTATTCCGCAAGCAACTAAAATCAAAATTAATAGAATGCTGAAGGAAGGTTCTGTGGGAGAAGATGTTGCCCAATTACAACAGTTTCTTATGAGCAAAGGTTATTATTCAGGACTAATAAGTAATAATTATAATTATGGGACCAAAATGGCCGTTACCAAATTCCAAAAAGCTAACAACCTCAGCCAGACCGGGATTGTTAATGTTAAAACAAGAGCCCTTATAAATAGTCTGTAAACTTTAAAAATTAATGTTCAAATAAATTCAGATGATTATAAAAAATATTCTGAGCTGGCTCGGGAACAACTGGTTTAAAGTAATTGTCATTTTTATTTTAGTAATCACGATCGTTTCTGGTTTTTTGTTTTTTATAGCAAAAGGAAACAAGCAAGAGGAAAGAGAACTGTCTTTATTAAAAGAAAGGCATAAGGCTGACTGCCTTGAAATTTATAAGGTGGAGATTGGTAAATGGAACAATGTTAATGGCTGGAATTATGATGAGTTCAGAGATTCTTGTTACATAGAATACAAAGACAGTCCTAAAAAAACAGAACTGCAATGCGATACTCAATATAAGGGAGAGAACGAAAAGGTACCTATACCATTGATAGTAGACTGGCTTTTGTGCAAAGATGGCCTTTTTAGAAAATCGTTTTAGCAAGACGATACCAAACCGGTTCTGTCTTCTTCTCTCTGTCAGAGTGAATTAGGTAGTTATCTTATAACTTGAATTTTTGAGATTTATAGCCAACCTTACAGGAAAAAGTGTAGTTTTATGTCCCATACTTAAATATTGTTGGCCTACCTGATAAGGCCATTGCCGAAGCTAAAGATCGCATTAATTCGGCCATCAAAAATTCGGGTTTTAAAGCGCCACAAAAGGGAAACAAAAAAGTGATTGTTTCACTCGCGCCCGCTAATCTGCGCAAAGAAGGCTCGACTTTTGACCTAGCCATTGCCCTTGGTTATTTATTGGCCGCTGGTGAAATTAAATTTGAGCCGAAGAAAAAATTATTTGTCGGCGAGTTGGCCCTTGATGGCAGCTTACGCCCCATGGCCGGCGCCCTGCTCATGGTTCAAAAGGCTAAAGCCAAAGGCTTCACCGAAATTTATTTACCGGAAGAAAATGCCCACGAGGCCGCTTTAATCCGCGACATCTTAATTTATCCCTGCTCTTCGCTGCGCCAAATTACCAATCATCTCCTCGCCCAAAAACCAGCTCGCCAAACACTGAATGAAAACGGCGAGGCTTATGAGTTACGTCAAATCACCCCAGCCAAAGAAACCAAAATATTTATCACCAATAAAAACTATGCTTTCGACTTTGCTGAAATCAGAGGCCAGCAAACCGCCAAGAGGGGGTTAGAGATTGCCGCCGCTGGCGGTCATAATGTGGCCATGTATGGGCCACCCGGCACTGGTAAGACGATGCTCGCCCGCGCCTTTACCGCCATTATGCCTCCGCTCTCAATTGATGAGATTATTGAGGTCACGGGGATTCACTCGGCCTCGGGGGTCCTTGGCGAAGAACTTATTACTCATCCACCATTTCGCTCGCCTCATCATACTTCCTCCTACGTTTCGCTTGTCGGTGGTGGGGCTTGGCCTAAGCCGGGCGAAATTACCATGGCCCATCGCGGGGTTCTCTTCCTCGACGAATTCCCCGAATTTGATAAAAAAGTCATTGAGTCCCTGCGCCAGCCACTTGAAGATAAAGTCATTAGTGTCGCTCGCGCTCGCTCATCGATCAATTTTCCCGCCAGTTTCGTCCTCGTCGCCGCTCTTAATCCCTGCCCTTGTGGTTTCAAGGGTTCACGCGTTAAAGATTGCACTTGCACCCAATCACAAATTCAAAAATATAGTCGCAAAGTTTCGGGCCCGATCATTGACCGAATCGACATTTGGCTTGATGTGCCACAAATTAATCACGAAGAACTCTCTAATAATAAACCGTCGGGCGAATCGTCAACAAAAATCAGGGAAAGAGTTTTAGCCGCCCGCGCTCACCAAACTAAAAGATTTTATGATATCAAAAACGTGAATAATAATGGCGAAATGGGTGTTAAAGAAATTAAAAAATACGCCCCACTCTCGGGCTCTTCATCCAAGCTCCTCAATGACTCCGCCAAGAGATTAAACCTCTCCGCTCGCGCCTACCACCGCGTGATCAAACTTGCCCGCACTATTGCCGACCTCGATAATTCTGCTGATATCCAAGACCAACACCTGCTTGAAGCGTTACAATATAGGCCGAAGAATATATTCGAATAGAGAGCTATGGTTAATTGTTTTCAAAAAACCAATGGCGCTGAATCGTAAGACTCAACGCCACTTTGAAGACAAATTAGAGGATAGGCATCAAGAAAGAATGCACCGTCCTCAGAAACGGACTCCGGTGAATCCTTTCAAACCTCATCGCCTTTCTTCCCATGTGAGTAAGGTGACCTAGGCGACGGCAAGTTCCATTTTGGTCGTCAAAGCCTTGGCCAAGGAACCCAAGCAAAGACAGGTGATCAGCCAAATTCCATTGACCCGGCTGAATAACCGCATTGTGCTCAAGCCCCAACAAAAAAGCATATTCTCCGTCATCAAAGTACATAGGTCCTCCTTTGTTTCAGTACCCAGTTTTACTCCACTTCAATTGAAACATTATTAACTGCAACATTCAAGCGAGACCTCGTTCAGTTAAACAACCTCGTAGAGCAGTTAAGCGAGGCTTAGTAATTTTGAAAAGCCTCGTGGAGCCGTTGCCGGCATGGGTTTTGCCTTTTGGTCGAAGACCCGTCCCGAGTTTATCGAGGGACTAAGGCAAAACGGCAACGCGAAACGCGAGGAAAAATCTTCGCCGGAGATTTTTGTGTGGTTTTCAAAATTAGCTAAGCCGAGCACCTAAAAGGGATTCGTCGCGCCGCGGATTTCGAAGTGGAGGTGAGAGCCGGTTGAGTGGCCGGTATTACCGACCTTACCAATTTCGTCTCCCTTGGCCACGCGAGCGCCGTTGCTAACTTCGACTCGGCTCATGTGAGCATAAAGGGTCTGGGTACCGTTAGGATGAGAAATAACAACGTAACTACCATAACCACCATTCCACCCACCCGCCTTGGCCAAAATTACTCGGCCTTCGGCCGCAGCATAAATTGACGTGCCAACTGATGCGGCCAAGTCGACAGCATTATGGCCATGAATTCCTTGGCTACGCTTGCAATTAGTCACTGGTTTCATAAAATAACCCGGATAACTTGGGCCAGTATATTTGCTTGGCAATTTTTGACCAGGCTTAGTCGAAGAGATGATTGTGCTCTCTTCACCGTCAGGGATAATAATTGTATCACCGATCTTTAGTCCCTTGTTTGGGTCAAGATCGTTATAGGCAACAATTTCCTCAAAGTTGCCGTTATACTTTTTAGCCAAACCCTTGATTGTCTCTCCTTTCAGGACAACATGCTTAATTCCCGTAATTGGCAAAATGACGAGAGTCTCTCCTTCCTTAAGAACCGCTCCTTTTTTAAGGTCATTGGCCCAACTAATTGTATTAGCTGAAACGTTATACATTTTAGCCACCGTGGACAATGTGTCACCTTTATGGACCGTGTAAACACTAATCAAGCCAGAAGGGGCTTGACCATCTTTAATATTGGCCGCCGTACCTAAGGGCCCCGCCTCTGGCAAGACGGCGCTACCACCAGTAATCGCCGTGTCAATGTCAGTTTTAGTTGAGGTTGTCGTAGCATCGGTATTGCAAACTGGCTCAAGCAAGTCAATATTTTGCGAATTAGTCTCGGTTTGCTGATTTTCTTCCTGCTCGACAATGGCGTTAACCTTATTAATGGATGAGTCAAAAAAGCTCGAAATAGAGGACAAAATGCCCCCTTCAGCGGTTTGTGCCACTAGTAACATAGACAAAAATAGCGGGATAACCCAAATTTTCTTCACCCGCCTATTTTAGCCCAAAATGGGCCTTTTCTCAATCAAGTTATGCACCCCTAATTTTTAAGCCGTTTGAGGATGTCGCCCTCAATTTCGTCGAGATCTTGGCCAAAGCGCAGGCGCGAGAGCTCTTTTAAGCCGTCACGAACAACCGCCGAACCACCGGTGGGCCAAGTAATCTTCATATTGAAGGGTTTGGAGGGCTCGCCATTGACCAAGATTTTGGCAAAGGCATTTAAGTTTTCAATACTAATTAGATCCTTTTCATTAAAAACAGGGCCAAAATGTTTAACCAAAGTTTCAGCATCAGGCGGGCCAACACGAAAGGAGACCATATTGCCCACGTTGCCAAAGACAGCCTCGCGAATATTATCTTTGAGCTGGGCGATAAATTGGTGAGCGACAATCAGATTGAGCCGATACTTACGGGCCTCAGAGAGAATAGCGGCAATTGAGTCGGTCGTATAATTTTGAAATTCGTCGATATAAAGATAAAAATCGCGTCGCGATCGTTCGTCAGCAATATCCACCCGTGACAAAGCCGCCTTCAAAATTTTACCAACCACCACCATACCAAGGAGAGAAGAGGAGAGGTCACCCACCTTGCCCTTAGAAAGATTAACCAAAATAATTTTGCCCTCATCCATTGCCTGGCGAAAATCAAAGGCCGACTTAGCCTGACCGATAATCGGGCGAAGGTAGGAATTGGAGATGAAATTATCAAATTTGGACGACACATACGGCGCAAAATTGCCCAGACTCTGGTCGCCGGAGGTTTTAATTACTTCTTTCGTCCAAAAATCAATCACTTGTTGATTGGTTGAACGGGCCAATTTCTTTTTACGAAATTCTTCGTCAGTAAAAACGCGGGGGATTTCGACTAAAGTGGCCGGCTCATTAACCATATCGTCCATCAAGAGATAGAGGGCGCTACGCATATAACGC
>JBAZNO010000044.1:0-5652 GCA_041649195.1 Minisyncoccota bacterium
ATGTTCGGCAACCCTTTCCACTAATTCGGCGCGAAGCTTTTTGGCCTCTTCTAAATATTTTTCGGGAATGGCAATTTCTTTAATTTCTTTACCCTTATCCCCTTCAAAGAGAAAGCCTTTCATTGTTAAGAGATCGATCACCCCTTCGTGCTCCGAATCAACCCCAATCGGGATCTGGATCCGCACCGCCTTTTTCGACAAACGATCAAGGATAGTTTGATAAGAGCGATCAAACGAAGCGCCCATGCGATCAAGTTTATTAACAAAACACATGCGCGGCACCTTGCCTTCGTCGGCATAACGCCAATTGGTTTCGGATTGCGGTTCAACCCCGGCCACCCCATCAAAAATAACGACGGCACCATCAAGGACGCGGAGTGAACGCTTAACCTCAACGGTAAAGTCGATGTGCCCCGGCGTATCGATAATATTTAAACGGCATTTGTGATCAGTATTATCCTTCTCATAGGTCGGATTCCAAAAAGCGGTAGTCGCGGCCGAAGTAATAGTGATCCCGCGCTCTTGCTCTTGCTCCATCCAGTCCATGGTCGCTTCACCTTCGTGCACTTCACCAATTTTATGGGAAACACCAGTATAAAAAAGGACCCGCTCGGAGACAGTTGTTTTGCCCGCATCAATGTGGGCAATAATTCCAATATTCCTTACTTTTTCTAAAGGATAATCTCTCGCCATTTTTATTTTTTACGAGCTAAGGCAAAGTGAGCAAAAGCCCGGTTGGCCTCGGCCATGCGATGAACGTTTTCACGCTTTTTGATGGCTTCGCCCTCATTTTTATAAGAACCGATTAATTCGTCGGCCAATTTTTCGGCCATCCCCTTACCTTTTTTGCCTTTGGCGGCCTCAATAATCCAACGAAAAGCGAGGGCCTGCTTGCGTTCAGGGCGAACTTCGTGCGGAACTTGGTAATTGGCCCCACCAACTCGGCGCGAACGAACTTCAACTTGCGGCGCCACGTTACGGAGAGCAGTTTCGAAAACTTCAAGCGGTTCCTCCTTAGTTTTTTCCTTAACAATTTCGAACGCCTTATAAACCAAAGAACGAGCAACATTCTTTTTGCCACGCTCCATAATATAATTGATCAATTTCTCCACCTTCAGTGATTGATATTGATGATCGGGCGCTAGTTTACTTAATTTTTTAGTTGGTCTTCGCATATTTTTTATGTCGAACTATTTTTTCTCTGCCTTAGGCTTTTTATTGCCATACAAACTGCGACCTTGGCGGCGCTTCTCAACCCCAGCGGTATCTAACACACCACGAACAATGTGATAACGAACACCCGGCAAGTCTTTAACGCGACCACCGCGAAGCAAAACAACGCTGTGCTCTTGCAAATTGTGGCCCATACCGGGGATATAAGCGGTAACTTCCATCCCGTTGGTTAGGCGCACGCGAGCAATTTTACGCAAAGCAGAGTTAGGCTTTTTCGGCGTAGTGGTTTTGACCAATAAACAGACTCCCCGCTTAAAAGGTGAGGGATAAAAAATCGGTCGATTTTTCAAAGTATTAAAACCGCGCGCCAAAGCCACCGTGTTTGATTTACGGCGAACATTTTTTCTCGGCTTGCGAATTAATTGATTGATTGTTGGCATAAGACAATAAAAATTACCTGCAGTCAGGCACAGATACTCTAATATAAATGCCCCAAAAATGCAACTTTTCTCCCCTATAGACCCGTCGCCACCCTTCCCCGCCGACCCTTAAGTGAGTCCAAGGGTCGGCGGGTTAAGTTTTAGAGTCCAGTGAGAAAATGAAAAATTAGGGTTAGGAGTTTGTCGATGATGAAACCGGCACCGAAGATGATGGCTAAGATAATGATAAATTGATAGCGATAAAAGCTCTCCACAAATTTGGAACGATAAGGGAAAAATGAAAAGAGGATGGTTGAGCCGTCAAGGGGTGGGACGGGGATGAGGTTGAAAAGGCCCAACATAATATTGATTAAGACGATGGTGGAGAGAATGGGCAGAGCCGAAACGCCAAGCAGGCTCACCCCTACTCCCGAGCGAATCAATAGACTAAAAATAATGGCAATGATGAAATTGGAGGCCGGCCCAGCAAGAGCCACATAGGCCGGACCATTTTTAACTTTAAGATTATAAGGGTTATACGGTACCGGCTTGGCCCAGCCGAAAACAATTCCGCCCGGGAGGAGGGCTAAAACTAAGGGCACAATAATAGAGCCCACCGGATCGATGTGCGGGATGGGGTTAAGAGTTAAGCGCCCCGCCATTTTGGCGGTAGGATCGCCCAAAATATAGGCCATCCAGCCATGCGAAACCTCGTGGATCACCACCGACATAACAAGGACGGCAATTGAGAAGATAAAACTAATTGATAAAAAATCCATGCAAAGATAGTATATCGTATTTAGAATATTGTATATAGGGAGAAAACGGGCTTGCGAAAAAGTAATTTTATGTTAACATAACAAAGTTATGAAATCTTGCCCAATTTGTGAAAAAGGTTCGAGCATGGTTGGCGGTTACTCTAACCGCGTCCGTGCCACTAAATACAACGCTATACCTGTTCAACGTAAACAGCCTAATTTGCAATGGGCCAAAACTGCCGACGGTAAACGAATCAAAATTTGTACTCGTTGCTTGAAGGGCGGGAAGAATCTTCTAGTTAAAACTAAATAATCTCTACAAACAATTAACCGGCATTTGCTCGAAGAGCAAATGCCGGTTTTCTGACCCACAATGAGTCAGGCAAAGGCGGGATCTTCCACGGGCCATGGGGCCTTATCTTCCTCGAACGACGGGGAAACTTCTTCGAAAGCCTTGGGGCCACCATCGGCCACCTTCTCATACTCGGTTCTGCAGGCCGAGCAACGATAAGTTACAGACTTACCGCTCCCCACGACCATCTCGGTCACCTCTTCGATTTCGCCGGGGCAAGAGCGATGAAAACAAAGATGCCCTGTCGTTACCGTCCCAATTTCCGTTGCCATAGCGGACCTCCTTCCGTGTTGTAGTTTCAATTCCAGTCTTTTTATAACATTTTTAAAAAAATTTGCCAATTAAAACCCTATTGTTTGCCCATCGGATTTTAGGGTAATGGTGCCAAGATCCTTGGTTTGGAGAATTTGCGCCCCAATAGTTTTGAGCCAACCAAGTGTTTCTTGGCTAGGGTGACCATAGCGATTATCCGCCCCAACCGAGATAATAGCATATTCCGGTTTAACCGCTTTGAAAAAAGCGAGCGAATTCGAAGTCTTGGCCCCATGATGTGCAACTTTGAGAACGTCAGCTTTAAGTTCGTCGGGTTCCGATATCGCTAAATTATTTTCCATCTTCACAGGCAAATCACCGGTAAACAAAAAAGTGGTTGAGGCGTAAGTAAGTTTGGCGACAATTGAACTATTATTAGTATCCGGCTTCCCTCCCCGGGGCCCCAGCATCCACGGTTTGGCTGAGAGAATTTCGATCATTACGTTTGGTGATAAAATTATTTTTGTCCCAGTCTTCGCGATTAAACTTGAAGATTTTTCTTGACCTATTTTTTCTGCCAGATTTTTATAAATTGTCGTGTCGGCCACAAATTTAGGTTCAATAAAACCAGCAATTTGATAACGATTAAAAACTTCGGGCAAACCACCGATATGATCCTGGTCGGGGTGCGTCTCCATCACCAAGTCGATCGAATGATCAAAAAAGGGCATCGCTTGGCCCAATGCCCGGATAACAGATTGATTTGGGCCACCATCGATTAAAACTTGATTTTTATTGGGCGCCGTAATCAAAATGGCATCCCCTTGCCCCACATCCAAAAACGCCACCGTCAAATATTTTGATGGTGTCTCCCACCACACCGCGAGCCAAGTGGTGAGGGTTAAAATAAAAAGAAAAAAAATAAATCCCCAGCGATAACGCATGGGTAAATTATAACAAACCAGCAAATAAATGTGCCCCTTGGAGGATGTATTCGAGTAAAAAGTAGGTCGGGTAACTAAAAAGGAGGGAGAGAAAATGGGAAAGAAAACCGATAAGGCCAACAGCAAAGCTGGCAAACATGGCGATGGGGACAATGGGGAGAATAAAAATATTGGAGATGAAGCCAACAAGAGTGGCGTTACCAGATTGGAGCAAGAGCCATGGGTAAACGGCGAGTTGGGCGCCGGTGGTGGTAGAAATGAGTTCTTTAAGACCCTCGGAAAAACTTTTGCGAAGTCGGACTTCGGGCTCACTTGAAGTATGACTTCGCAAAAGTTTTGCTACCAGGGGCGCAATATAAATCATCCCTAGCGTCGCCAAAAACGAGAGTTGAAAGCCCAGATCAAAAGCGAGCAAGCGCGGATTCCAAAGGATCATCAAAAAGCCGGCAAAAACTAAAGCCACGCCGGCGTCATAAGTTCGACCATAACGACGGGCCATAAGGGCAATCGCCCCCATCACCGCCGAGCGCACGGCCGCCGCTTCGCCACCGGTCATCATGACAAATAAAAAGATCGAACCTAAACCAAGCAACCATGAGAAGGCTGGCGAAAACCACGAGAAAAATTTTAAAACGCTTTCGGCAACAATGCTGATGTTGTAACCCGAGAGAACAATAATATGCGAGAGGCCCGCTTGGCGAAATTCGTTTTCAACCTTTGTGCCCAAACCACCCTTGTCGCCCAAAATTAACCCCCCGGCCAAAGTGGCGGCTGGTTCGGGCAAAGCCAATTTGAGATTATTTAAAAAAGAATTTTTAAGATCAAAAAGGCCGGCTTTAATAAAGGAACCCTGACGGTGAGCAATAATTTTTATCTTGGGATAATAAGAAATATTCTTAATCCCCCGCACTTTAAGATAATTCTGATAATCAAAAACCTTACCTTTGTCAGTTAAAAAATTAGTTGGTTTTTCTATTTTCCCGGTAATTTCGATTTGATCGCCATATTTATAATCGGTAAAATTGTCGGTCACCACAAGAACCCTTGTGGTGACCCTGAGCGAAGTCGAAGGGTGAAGTTCAACCACTAGTCTTGTCGTATTATCTCTCCGATCGGGATCGGCCGTAATAATCCCAACGGTGCTCGGCTGGCTGAAAAAATAATTATTGTCAGCCGAGCTAGAAAATATAATATATCTAAATGATCCAAGAACGAAGCCGAAACAAACCAAAGCAATAACCGCAAAAAATTTGGACTTATCGTGAAACAAAAATAAAACCCCGAAAGCTAAAGTCAAAATAAAAAAGAGGCCAATTAAAGCCCAACCGAAATCGATAAAACTATTTAGCAAGACACCCCCAACAAAACCAACAACTAATAAAATTATGATCGTTCTTAATTTTGCCATTGACGAGAAGAATTTTTAATATAAGATATCCTATATCCGCAGAAAAGTCTCGTCTGAAAAACGAGGGGTAGTGACAAATACGAAAGACCCATGTCTCGTTAGTAGACGCAAGGGCAGTCACTCCGAAGCGGAGCCGAGGCCAAGTTTGGAAAATCCAGCTTGGTCTCTTTTATTTTTTAAAACAACCCCTTCTGTTCCCTCTCCCCTTCGTCCATCGCTTGATTGGCCAATTGATCGGCCTCCGTATTTTTTTCGCGCGGGATAAAGGTGATATTAAGATGAGGAAAGTCGGCCACACGAGCATTATGAATTTTCATAAATAACGGCACCAGATTTTGCTCTTTCA
>JBAZNO010000045.1:0-5628 GCA_041649195.1 Minisyncoccota bacterium
TACAAATCCAAAAACAGAAAAACAGAAAGGCCCCGCACAGATGCACGCGTGACCTTCTGGTCCTACGTGCCCCGCGTGGGGCTATTGAATGGGCTCAATGAAACGAACAGGGAGAGGTGACTCTCCCGGCAAAGCAATTGAGCTGGTCAGTTCTACCTTTTCCCCCAAAAGTGGGCGGGGAAATTCCTTTTGGCCAGCCATATCTTTGTGGCCGACACCGAAGGCTTCAACTACCGGCTCTCCAGCCCCCAGCCCTCGGACGAGCTTAAACTTAAAGACACTCGGGATGACTTCAACCGGCCGCTCGATCACATACCACTCGGGCTGATCCGACGCCGTCACCTGATTATTTATGGAATGAATGGCCAGGAACGGCCTGGAAACCAACCAACCGGCAAACAGCACCGAAATCACCAGGGCGCTGCCAATAATCACAGCTATCTCACGACGACTTAGCTTTTTAAACATCTTTCCACCCAATCTGGCCCAAGGCCATTTCGTCAACACTTTTTCAGTATTTTCAAGGTTCGCACGAACCTTTACTTTTCTACCTTATGTTATACACCCACTCTTTCTTCTTGTCAAGTCCCCTATTTAAACTTATAAAAGGCCTTATTTTCGAAGCGGAGATCGAGATAGTCGAGAGAGGTGCCGGCGGGCCAGTTTTTGGTTAGGGTTGGATCTTTAATGAGGGTGTTGAAATTGGTAATTAATTGATCGGCCGTGGCGCCGGTATTAAATAAAAGCTTCCACGAATTATTGGGATTAATTGAAGAAACAATAATGGCCTCAAAATCTTTGAGCGGGAGAACATTGATATGGTCAAGTTTATAAGAAGCGGTAGAGGAGGCCAGCCCGCCTCCGTCAAGACTACGGCGAGGCCAGTCAACCAAAGCTGGTTTTAAAAAATTTAAAAAGTCTTTGGCCCGCGACAAATCTTTGGGGTCAATGGCCTTGGTGGGAAGTTTTTTGATAATTCCCCCACTATCAAATTCCATAATAATCGACTCCGAAAAATTTGGCGCTTCTTGATAAACTTGACCTTCGTCATTTAAATAAAAACAAATCTTGCCATTAACGACATTGCACCACAGGACTTTTGACTCACGATCAGAAACTTTGACAATCAAGGTGTTTAGGTTGGGTGAATCAATTTCGACCGCTTGCAGACCAGGGAATTTTTGTTTAAGCAAGGTGGCCAATTTTGTTTTAGAGAAAAAGAAAACACTATTATTGGGGACGATCCCCAAACAAGAGCCATCCAAATTGCCCTTGATCGTTTGCTTCAAAGCGACTAAATCCAAACTAGTTTGACCCGAAATACTAAAAGTCGTTAGGCGCAAGAAATTAAGATTAAGTAACAGCAAAAATCCACCGACAATAAAAAGTAACAATAAAACACCAAAAACCCGTTTGGTATTTTTTCTTTTTTTCTCACGTTCACGACTGGAACGTAAAATTTCAGCTTTGTTCATCCTGTTAGAACTTTATTTGATCACCTCACGACCGCCCATAAACGGTTGAAGAACTTTAGGAATCAAAATTGAACCGTCAGCTTGTTGATAGTTTTCGACAATCGCAGCGATAATTCTTGGGGTCGCCACGGCCGTACAATTCAGCGAATGGGTATAGAGGTTTTTATCTCCCTCCTTGTAACGAATATTAAATCGCCGAGTTTGAAAATCATGATAATAGGAAGCGCTAGAAAGTTCGCGATATTTGTTTTGCGAAGGAAACCAAGCCTCGGTGTCATATTGCTTAACCTTGCTGGTACCCAAATCACCAGTACAAATCAACAAGCGATGATAAGGAAGGCCCAAAGACTCGAGAAATTCTTCGAAATTGCGATTGATTTCTTCGTGCAATCTGGCCGACTCTTCATGATCGGCCTTACAAATAATTAATTGCTCAACCTTGTAAAATTCGTGAATGCGAATTAGGCCCTTGGTGTCCTTACTATAACTACCGGCCTCGCGACGATAGCAAGGAGAAAAAGCTAGGTAACGTTTGGGTAATTCATCGGCCTTCAAAATCTCTTCTGAATGATAAGCCATCATCGGGACCTCCGCTGTACCAGACAAATAATCATCATCTTGAGTCTTAAACAAATCTTCGGCCTCATTAGGCAAATGGCCGGTGCCATAAAAATGTTCTTTGCGAACAATGGCCGGAGCGATAAAAGGCAAGAAATCCTTTTGGCCATAAAAATCACGAGCATAATTCCACAGCGCCCAGCTCAATTGTGCTCCATCACCTTTCAAAAAATAGCCCCGAAAGCCGTGCGCCTTGGTCCCGCGCTCAAAATCAACCATATGCAAACCAAGCATCAACTCAACATGATCCTTGATCGGGAAATCAAATTTTTTGCGCTCGCCCCAAACCGCCACTTCTTGATTATCTTCCTCTCCCTTACCTTCGGGCACACTCATGTCGGGAATATTGGGCACGGTGAGCATTAGGCCTTGCCAAGTCTTCATTACCTCCTTCAATTCTTCTTCAGCTTTTTGCAGGTCGGTTTTAACACTCGACATTTGTTCAATTAATTTAGTTTTCTCTTCACCCGCGGCTTGCGAGATACCGGCACTGGCGTCATTTTGTTGGCGACGAAGCTCATCCGCCTTTCCTACTAATTTGACTCGTTCGTCATCAACCTTTAATAATTCGTCAACTTTAAAATCCGAGCGCTTTTTGCGCGCCGCCTCGGCAATCAGGTCCTTGTTCTCACGAATAAATTTGATGTCTAACATATTGACTATAATATCAAAAGTCTGACCGAATGACAAAATTTGCCCGGCGACCTCACGTGAGATCGCCGAGCGAGAAAAGGATTAGGTCGGCTTGCTCCACTGCTTTGCCTCTTGGCAAAAAAAGTCAGTGAGCCTCTCTCTGAAACCGCCATCGCCAAGCATGGCGACAAAATCAAAGAGAGAGATAATGTTAACGGTTGCCTCACGAAGGGGGAGATAGAGGGCACGAAAAGGGATGATGCTCATAGAAGTCCTTTCTGGTTGTATTCCTTCTCCATTATCCACCGATTAAAATCCTTGGCAAATGGTCGATATCCACAGCCTTTGTTAAAATAGATAAAGTTTAATGAAGAATAAAAATAATTTTAAAAAAATTCTCCCGGCCGACTTCCCCGCTCTACTTAAAGAAATTAATGATCCACCCGAGGAATTGTGGCTAGAGGGTAATTTTCCTAACGAAACCGAGAACAAATTTTTAGCCGTAGTGGGTTCGCGCAAATTTTCGCGTTATGGCAAAGAGGCGTGTGAGGAATTAATTCGCGGTCTCGCTGGTTACCCCATTGTGATTGTTTCGGGTCTCGCCCTTGGCATCGACGCCATTGCTCATCAATCAGCACTAAAAAATAAACTTCTTACCGTCGCGGTCCCCGGCTCGGGTTTGAGTCGCAAAGTTTTGCACCCGTTCTCTAATCATCGTTTAGCCGATGAGATAATTGAAGCCGGTGGTTGCTTAATGTCTGAGCTCGAACCAGAGTGTCCGGCCGGTGTACACACCTTCCCCCGACGCAATCGCATTATGGCTGGAATCTCACACGCCGTATTAATAATTGAAGCGGGCGAACGTTCGGGCACTTTAATTACCGCTCGTCTCGCTATGGAATATAATCGGGACGTACTCGTCGTGCCCGGCTCGATCTTTTCGCCCTCTTCGCGTGGAGCTAATAATTTAATTCATCACGGAGCCATGCCTATTAATAGTAGTAATGATTTACTCCAAGCCCTCGGTTTTAATCTTGATGAAGAATCAGAAGATCGGCAAGGCAAATTATTTAAAGATTTATCCGAAATAGAGCAAAAAATTGTTGATATCCTCTCCACTGATTCTTACCCCCGCGACGAATTAATCGAGCTGGCCGAACTCTCCACCTCCGAGGCCAATATCATCCTCTCGACCATGGAAATTAAAGGCATCATTAAGGAAGCGATGGGCGAGGTAAGGTTGATTTGACAAACATTTCTATTTATAATATAATAAAAGGTAGGTTGAGTATGCCCAACAAAGGAGAAAAACACGATGGACAAGAAACCAGCCCATGAAGTACTAATTGAGAGAGTGAAAGAAGAGGCCTCGGCCCTCTCTTCTCTTAACCTCCAAAAATTCGACCCGTCCCAAATGAACAATCTAACGGGTAGACTGGAGGCCTATCTTGGGGTCTTGACCCGGATGATTATCCCCAAGAACCATGTTGACGAGATAGTCAACGCTCTGCGGGAAATCAAAGGAAAAAGCTGCCCCATGGTGCAGAGACTGATGCCGGAGAGTATTTTCTCAAAGATCATGCCCTAACCCACTCCCCGCCCCACTCGCGTCACGGAAAAGCCCCGTGCGCGCTGGCGGGGTTTTTCTTTTGTCAAATTTTTTTAATCTAAATCCTAAATTTCCATTCCCCCAGGCTAACTATTTCCCCGCGGTCGCGAGAATATAATTAGTCGAGCTCAAATTTTTTTCTTAAAGTAATCTCATTGTCCACTTTGTCAGCAACAATATAAATAACTCCTTTACCAACCCCAAGATCCGTCTTAAGCAAATTCACATAGTCTTCGCAATCGTATGGAGTTATCCACACACTGTTTTGTAATTTAATAAAACCAAAATCAATCAATTCTTGGCGCAACAAATCTCTTTTTCTCTTGTTCTTTTCCCAGATATCAAAAATCACGATTCGCCATTTACCATCCCACTTTTTATCATTTCGTTCAATTTCCTCCTGATAACGCAAAAGTCTTAATTCCCCAGTGCTAGACAAACTTAAGTGGCCATTTTTATCTTTAATAATCAGGCCGTTATTGATAAGTCTATTCAAACAATTATTTACATGAGACGGACATAACCACTTCTTATTTCTACGTTTCTTTAGAATTTTCAAAACATCAACTCTAGCCCCAACGACAGATAAAAGACCGACAGTGGCAATAACCAACAAAATAACAAGGGGTAAACTAATCTCATCATCTTTTAATTTACTTGGTCTAATTTTTAAAACGAATTTCATTATATCTATTCTAACTATTTTCCCGCGACCGCACAAATATAGTTAGTTAAAAATTTTATAATAAAAAATGAAGCGCGCTCCTCCCATTCCAGGATGCTAGCGCGCTATACGTCCGACGAACCATCGTTCGTCCTAGGTTATTCTCTCCCTAGGTGATGGAAAGGGACGTCACGATAGACAGACGACACTTACGCATGGGATTACCCTCCTGCTGGTGTTCTGTCGCCTCCGGCCAGCCAGCCCGTAGAGAATTCTCGGGAGGTCAACCGTCTACTTTTATTATATAAAAAATCGATAAAAAAACAATCCCCGATTTGACAAGTTGTGACAAGAAGGATAATACTTGCTAAACTAAAGTGCGATGCCAATATACGAATGTGTGCGAATGATACGAATAAAAAAATAAATTAAGATCATGAAATTACTAATTGTAGAATCGCCGGCGAAAGCAAAAACGATCGCCAAATATTTAGATAATGCTTACACCGTTAAAGCCAGTGTCGGCCATATTCGTGATCTCCCCAAATCAAATAAAAATGCCATTGATATCGAAGGCGGTTTTATCCCCCGCTACGAAATTAGTAAGGGTAAAGAACATGTGATTGAAG
>JBAZNO010000046.1:0-5561 GCA_041649195.1 Minisyncoccota bacterium
AAAATTAACCACTGATTATCTTGAGGGCAAAGAAATTTCGATCCCTGATTTAAAACGGGTTTTGCGCCAGGCTACCATTGCCAACGACCTCTTCCCAGTCATGTGTGGTTCGGCTCTTAAAAACAAGGGTGTTCAATTAATGCTTGACGCGGTGGTTGATTATTTACCAAGCCCGCTTGATATGCCGGGGATTACGGGAACCAATCCAGAGACCGGCGAAGAAGAAACACGCAAAACTTCAGATGACGAAGCTTTTTCGGCGCTCGCTTTTAAATTGCAGGCGGATCCGTTTGTTGGTCAATTAACCTTCTTCCGCGTTTATTCGGGCGTGCTCAAATCTGGTTCCTATGTTTATAACTCGGCTAACGAAGAGAAGGAGCGCGTGGGTCGTATTGTTCGCTTGCATGCTAATCACCGCGAAGAGGTGGAGGAGGTTTACGCTGGAGAAATTGCCGCTATCGTTGGTTTAAAAAATACCAAAACCGGCCATACTCTTTGTGACGAAAATCGACCGATTATTCTTGAAGGGATTAAAATCCCTGAACCGGTCATCGAAATGCGCATTGAACCGAAGACGAAGGCTGACCAGGAGAAGATGGGCTTGGCGATGAAAAAATTATCAGACGAAGACCCCACCTTCCGTATCAAAACCGATCCCGAGACGATGGAAACGATTATTGCCGGCATGGGCGAATTGCATTTGGAAGTTTTGGTGGAGCGCATGAAGCGCGAATTTAACGTTGAGGCTAATACCGGCAAACCGCAGGTGGCTTATAAAGAGACTATCACGGGTGAGGCCGAGGCTGAAGGTAAATATATCAAGCAATCCGGTGGTCGTGGTCAATATGGTCACGTGCGTATTCGCATTAAGCCGTTGCCGAAGGAGGTGGAGACCGACAAAAAAATTGCCAAGAATATTAAACGCGAAGCTAATTTCGAATTCATCAATAATATTAAGGGTGGCGCTATCCCCGGCGAATATATCCCGGCCGTGGAGAAGGGTATTCGCGAAGGGCTCTCCCGCGGTATTTTGGCTGGTTTCGAAATTGTTGATGTTTCGGTTGAACTCTATGATGGTTCTTATCACGAAGTTGACTCATCCGAAATGGCCTTCAAAATGGCCGGCTCGATGGCCCTGCAAGATGCCGCTAAACGGGCTAAGCCGGTTTTGCTTGAACCAATTATGAAGGTTGAGGTTACGACTCCCGACAAATTTATGGGCGATGTCACTGGGCACTTGTCTTCGAAGCGTGGGCAAATTGAATCAATGGTTGACCGGGCCGAAATTAAAGTGGTCACCGCCAAGGTCCCGCTCTCCGAAATGTTTGGTTACATGACCACCTTGCGCTCGATGACCGAAGGCCGAGCCAATTTCACCATGGAATTCTTAGAATACGCCATCATCCCGAACAGTGTGGCGCAAACCATTATCGAATCCCGCAAATAAAGCGCATTTATTTGACTTATTTGGGCATTTTGGTAGTATTAGATTTGCGTTTCAGCGCAGTCTTTTTAATTCGCTTTTATTATTAATCGTTAATTTTAGCTAATAACTATGGCAGATAAATTTGATCGTTCGAAGCCACACGTTAACGTTGGGACCATTGGCCACGTTGACCACGGCAAAACGACTCTTACCGCCGCGATTTTGCATACTTTGGACCTGGCTAAGGACCAAGGCTATGGTGCTCGTGTCGAAGGAGTTGATGGTATTGATAATGCTCCTGAAGAGAAGGCTCGTGGAATCACCATTGCCCTTCACCACTCGGAGTACAGCACGCCGAAGCGTCACTACGCGCACATCGACGCGCCCGGTCACGCCGACTATATTAAAAACATGATCACTGGTGCCGCCCAGATGGACGGGGCCGTTATTGTGGTTGCCGCGACTGACGGTATTATGCCGCAAACCCGAGAGCACATTCTTTTGGCTCGCCAGGTTGGTGTGCCGAAGATCATTGTCTTTATCAATAAGGTAGACATGATCCCTGATAGCGACAAAGAATTAATCGACATGGTAGAGGAGGAAGTTCGTGAACTCTTAACCAAACAAAACTTTGATGGTGCTAATACCCCGGTTATTCGCGGTTCAGCCCTTAAGGCCTTAGATTCCAAGAGTCTTGATGATGAATGGTCTAAGAAGATTATGGAGCTTGTTACCGCCATGGATGATTATATCCCTGATCCGGTTCGCGAAACCGATAAGCCGTTCTTAATGCCGATCGAAGACATCTTCTCAATTGAAGGTCGTGGCACCGTTGTCACTGGCCGTATTGAGCGCGGTATTGTTAAGGTTGGCGAAGAAGTGGAGATTGTTGGTCTTAAGCCGACGGCCAAGACCACCATTACCGGTATCGAAATGTTCAACAAACAACTTGATGAGGGTATGGCGGGCGACAATGCCGGTATTCTCTTGCGCGGTTTGAAGAAGGAGGATGTAACCCGTGGTCAAGTTTTGGCCAAGACTGGTTCGATTACACCTCACACTGAATTTACCGCCGAGGTTTATGTTTTGACCAAGGAGGAGGGCGGTCGTCACACCCCGTTCTTTGCTGGCTACAAGCCTCAATTCTATATTCGTACCACTGACGTGACTGGCGAAGTGATTTTGCCAGAGGATGTTAAAATGGTGATGCCTGGTGATACCATCAATATCAATGTTAAATTGATTTCCCCGGTCGCCTTGGAAGAGAAGCATCGCTTCGCTATCCGCGAAGGCGGTAAGACCGTTGGAGCGGGTGTTGTAACCAAGATTACCGTTTAAACCAGATCATTAAAAATTATGGAAGCGAAAACAAAAGCCAAAAGAACAACCAAACCGAAGGCGAAAAAGGAGGAGGCTAAAGAGTTCTCCAAATTACGAATTCGCGTTGCGGCCTACGAGCACAAAGTGCTTGATGCTAGCGTTAAGCAAATTGTGGATACGGCGGCCCGTTACGATGGCAAAATTGAAGGACCGATCCCTTTGCCGACCGAGATCAAAAAATACACGGTCAATCGCAGCTCCTTCATTGACAAGAATTCGCGCGAGCAATTCGAAATGCGCGTCCATAAACGTTTAATTGACATCTCTAACCCATCGCCGAAGTTGATTGAGAGCCTAACTAATCTCAACCTTCCTAGCGGGGTAAATATCGACGTAAAGATGCTGTAAAAAAGCAAAGCTGGCCCCGTCCCGACGTTTCGTCGGGACGGGGCTTTGCTTTTGTTTTTTCTCATGTATAATCCTAAATATGTTTAAAGATTTGTCTTCGGTTCTGGTTATTATTTTGGTTATCGTTGTTGGCGGGTTGGCCTATTTATTATTGCCCGGACGACTTAATGGCCCAGCCTCAAGTCAAACCGGTACGAGTACCGCAACCAGTACGATCACGACTATCATGGCGACAACCACCCCGAGCGTTCAGGGGACCTCTACTTATGAGGGCTATGAGCCCAGTGCCTCCTAGGGCCCTAGATAATTGACTTTAAACGATATTCTGTTAGTATAAATCAAAGCTCGAACGGGCTATTATTTTTACTTTTATGAAATTTATTCTTGGCCGAAAAGAGAAAATGACGCAACTTTTTGACGAGTCGGGGAAGGTGGTTCCCGGGACGGTTATTTCGGCTTCGCCAATGACGGTCACCATGGCTCAAAAGGGCAAAATCCAAGTTGGCAGTGGTGAACGCCGTTTGAAAAATATCGCTAAACCCCAACATGGGGCTGGTAAATTGACCGGTAAAGAAGGCCTCGGTTTCGCCGTTCTTAAAGAATTTAAGACTGACAGCGAAATGGCGATTGGTGATAAAATTGACGTTTCGACTTTTGCTGAAGGCGACAAAGTGGTTATTAGCGCTATCTCTAAAGGTAAAGGCTTTCAGGGGGTGGTTAAGCGTCACGGCTTCAAGGGCGGACGTCGCTCTCATGGGCAAAAGCACTCTGAACGTGAGCCGGGCTCGATTGGGGCGGGCGGTAAGCAACGGGTGATGCCGGGCATGCGCATGGCTGGCCGAATGGGGGGCGATCGCATTACGCTCAAGAATTTAATAATTGCCCGGGTTGATAAAGACAATAATCAGATTTTTATAAAGGGGGCTGTTCCTGGTCGCAAAGGAACGTTAATAGAGATAATGGGAAAGTAGTAAGTAGCAAGTAATAAGCATATGATCGAAGCAAAAGTTTATAATTTTGAAGGAAAGGAAACGGGGAAGGCTGAATTGCCCGAAGCGATTTTTGGGTTGAAATGGAATAATGACTTAGTTTATCAAGTCACTACGGCTCTGCAGGCCAATTTACGTCGACCTTTAGCTGATACTAAAAATCGGGCTGAGGTTCGTGGTGGTGGTAAAAAGCCTTATCGTCAAAAGGGGACTGGCCGGGCTCGTCACGGTTCTTCGCGCTCGCCAATCTGGGAGGGAGGTGGTATTACCCATGGTCCGCTTTCGATCAAAAATTATAGCCAGAAGGTTAATAAAAAAATGCGCGCCAAGGCCTTTCTTACTGTTTTGTCTCGCAAATTAGCTGAGGGAGAATTGATTTTTGTTCAAGACTTGCCGTTGGCCGAAGCCAAAACCAAACAGGCTCAAACTTATCTCAATAATTTGGCCAAAGCCGGTTTTGAGAAAATTAATTACAAAAAAGGTAAACGCGCCTTACTCGCTTGGCCGAAGGGAAACGAACAGGCTTTGCGCAGTTTTCGTAATATCCAAAGCGCTCAAACTGCTGATCTTAAAAATTTAAATATTTTAGATTTATTGAGTTATAAATATTTAGTGATTACTAATCCGGTTGAAAGTCTGGCGGTGTTAAAGGCTAAGGCCGAAACTAAATAAATATCATGTCTAAAATTGGCAAAAATTTAAAAAATACTTTGGTCTTGCACTCACCGCGGATCACCGAAAAATCGACCGCTTTAGCCGAGCGAGGGGGTTATGTTTTTGTGGTTGATACTAAGGCTACCAAACCTTTAATCAAGGAGGCCTTTGTGTCCAAATACAAGGCGGTGCCGGTTAAAATTAATATTGTTAATTTGCCAGCCAAAACCACTTTTAAACGCGGGATTCGGGGTAGTAAATCCGGGGTCAAAAAAGCGATCGTTTATTTAAAAGCTGGTGACAAGATCGAAGTAGTATAGTAATAAGTAGTAAGTAATAAGTATATGAAAAAGTATTCACCGACAACTCCATCGCGCCGTAATCTTGTTTCGATTGATTATCGCAAGTCTTTAACGGCCAGTGAACCACATAAACCCTTAACGGTTGGTGGCAAGCGTCATGTTGGCCGCAATAATGCTGGTCGCATTACTGTTCGTCATAAGGGGGGTGGCCATAAACGTCTTTACCGTGAGATCGATTTTTCTTATAACAAAATTGGTATCCCCGCCAGGGTTGAGACGGTTGAATATGATCCTAATCGCTCTGGTTTTATCGCTTTGGTTTGCTATTCAGACGGCGAGCGACGCTACCATCTTTTGCCGAAGGCGATTAAGGTTGGCCAGATGATCTTAACTTCTGACTCCGCTGATGTTAAAGCTGGCAATCGCTTGCCTCTCGCCAAGATCCCCGTTGGTACCTTTATT